>MKSX01000027.1 GCA_001897445.1 Alphaproteobacteria bacterium 33-17
TCCTTATTATAACCCTTTCAGACATCCTTATTGTCAACCCTTTTCCGTCACCAAAACTTTGAACTTCTACAATTGCGAGAGGTTTAAACCTCGAAGCAATCCATAATAATTTACAGAAAAATAGATTGCCACAAAATGCGTTGCATTTTTCGCAATGACATCCAGCAAGTCCTATCGTCATCGCGAGGAAAATGGAATTTTCCGTGGCGATACAATACAATTTAAGTACATTTATAGATTGCCACAAAATGCGTTGCATTTTTCTCTAATAGACGTAGCGTAACCTATATAATTACAAGGAATGTAGAGTGAATTAAGTTGACTTTTGCTCATAAATAGCAAGCGATATGTAGAAAAATCTACATAACTGAGGAAATGACGCATACCAAAATTATAAATACTTAATTATAAGTAACAGAAACCGCATTTTGTGCTTTTGGCTGTATTGAAACCCTCCAGTGATCAACTTTTTTGCTTCCTAAATTGCTATATTTATCATCAGATAAAAATACAGCCTCTTCATTATTATTCATCAAATTTTGATACTTATCAGCAAGCTTGTTGGTGTGACCCAGGAAGAAAATATCCTTAACACAAGTTCCAATCTCTTTTTGACCACGTTTTGCACTAACGCTATTGATAAAGCCACCGAAAAACCTGCCTATAGCATATCCAGTAAAACCAAGTGCCATCATTGTAAATTTAGCCTGTTTGTTATAATGTCCAATTGCTAATCCACAAAAAGTCAGTAGAAATGTAGCTAACCAGCGATAGGCTTTAGTAGAGCTGTATAAATAATTTGAATAATCTTTTTTCTTGAGATCCAGATTTTTAGTCACATAACTAAAGAAATGCTCAAATGATAAATCCTTCATTGTAACTAAAATATTGTTGTTCGATACATTTATATCTGCACGATTTTTCATTTTATTTACAGCTTTTATAACCTTATCACGTAATGTATATATCACGCCAATCTGCGCTGATTTATTAGCATAATTAAACTGATAGAAGCTTGTCATCTCAAAAAATTTATCATTGGCTTTACTTTTTTGAGGGTAAATGACATTGCTAATCTCAGGGAGTTGTTTGCTTTTGTATTGCTTCACGCTGTAGATATTATTTTGTATAGACTTGTCATTATAAAGTTTTGGTAATGTATTATACTTTATATCCCAATTATGAGTAGTTGTGGCATTTAAATTTATCTCAAACCCAGTATCAATTTGTTTTGGTCTATCAGGTGCTTTTAATTTATTAACAGCAAAATTAACTGCATTTAAAGTAACACTACTGTCATTATTCTCAGGTATAATATCAAACTTATCAAACAAACTTTTCGCCGACTCAAATAACTCGGGATACTGCGAGAACTTGCATAAATGAACGCAATTTATAATGAAGGCATTTAAGTTATAAGGTGATGTTGTATGCTTTTCATAAAGTCTTGGTAAAAACCCGGGCTGTCTGTCTTTGTAAGGTTTGTATTGTAAATTTATTCTTTGAATGTCATCTAAACTTTGATTATTTTCGGATGCAATTATTGTCATGAAATGCCTTTTGTGATCATTAGACATTCCACTGTAATAAACTTCAAAATAACTTATGGCATGCTCGGCAGTGGGAAAATTTATATATACGGTTTTATTAAAGTCATTGAAATATGGTGCTATAAGTAAAATAGGTGTTGGGGCAAAGCTCGATAAAATATCACCAGTTTTTCCAAGCTCAGAGTTTTTAAAGTTAATTCTACTTTTCATTTTTTAACTCCTGATTGATAGTTAAGTTATAAAAAACATAAGTATAAAATTATACTAACACCCTTTAAAATTTTTTAAATCTTAAAATACTAGAATTTACAATACTTACCACATCGCTTAAGGAATTTAAAATCGTTGCCATAAGTGGTGAAATGATAATACCATAAGGTACAAGCAAGCCAGAAGATAAAGGAATTACAATAGCATTATAGCCAATTGCAAAATATATATTTTGACGCATTTTACTATGTGCAGCTTTTGCAAAATTGATAGTGGTTATAATGTCGCTTAAATGGCTTTTAACCAAAATAATATCAGCCGATTCAAGTGCAACTTCAGTACCTGCACCAATTGCAATACCAACACTTGCCTGAGTAAGGGCAGGAGCATCATTAATACCGTCACCAATCATCGCAACAATATGACCCTGAGTTTTGAGTTCCTCAATTTTATTGAGTTTATCTTTGGGTGATACACCCGCAAACACGCTTTCAATACCAACCTGAGATGCAATTTCATTAGCAGTTATCTCGTTATCACCAGTTAGCATAATTGGCTTGATTCTAAGCTTTTTTAGGCTCGCTATAACACTAGTCGCATCTGGTCTGATAGTGTCGCTTAAAACTAATGCGCCAATTAACTGATTATCGCTACTTAAAAACGCATAGGTTCCGCTAGTTTTAACTTCTGTTGCTATTAATTGTTTTGCTCCCGTAATATTTTTTAGAACATAATCCATATTAGTAACATAATAACTTTCACCATCTATATCGCCTTTAAGACCAACGCCAGGCAATGCGGTAAAATTATTGGCTTTAAGTAATTCTATATTGTTTTTGCTAGCATATTTTACAATGCTTTTAGCAATCACATGTTCTGAGTGTGCCTCAAGTGATGCAATAATGCTTAGTACTTGCTCACCAGAGTAACTATTATTAAAAGCTTTAATTTTCGTAACATCAAACTCACCAGTAGTGATTGTTCCTGTTTTATCAAAAACTATTACATCGCTACTTGCTAATAATTCAAACGCTTTACGGTTTCTAATTAAAATGCCTTTTTTTGCAGCCCGACTAGAGATAATTGCAATTACTATCGGTATAGCAAGCCCTAATGAATGTGGGCATGATACTACAAAAACACTGATTGCTCTTTCAATAGCAAAGTATGTTTCTGACTTTATAACAAAATACCAAATTATAAATGTTAAAATTCCCGCTGAGGTCGCAACTTTAGTAAGAATTCCTGCGCCTTTGTCAGCAAAATCCTGAGTCAGTGATTTGGTCTGCTGAGCGTCTTTTAGCATATTAACAATAGAGCTAATATAAGTAGAACTTGCGCTATTGGTAACCTTAATTTTTATAGATCCGTTATCATTGATACACCCGCCAATAACCTTGCTACCAACGTGTTTAGAAACGGGTTTAGATTCACCTGTAATAAGGCTTTCGTTAACGGTAGTTGAACCATCCATAATTTCGCCATCAATCGGTATACGCTCACCAGGTTTTACGAGTACCACATCACCGATCTTTAGGCTTTTAATAGGAACCTGACTAATTTTATCATTTTCAATAAGGTTTGCAGTACTGGGTAGTAAGTCACCCAGTTTATTAATCGAATCCCCAGCTTTTAAAGTAGACTTAGACTCAATAATATGACCAGTAAGCATTACCAGAATCATAGTCGAAAGCTCAAAGTAATACTGCTTTCCTTCTATAATATCAAAATCCGCAAGTAGGCTAAAAACATAAGTGATGGTAATCGCGCTTCCTACTAATGACATCATGCCAGGGCTTAGTCTTTTCATCTCATGGTAAAAGCCTTCTAAAAACTCCCAACCCGAGTACCAAAATATGGCGGAGCTTGCGATAATTACTAAGTAATGCTGAAATAAATCCTTCTCGAATTTTATAGGTGAAATTAGGTCAAAGAACTGTGAGTTAACAAAAATAGGTATGAAAAATATAATAGCAACTGCTAGTTTTTTATATAAGTTTTTCAGTTCATGATCATTTTCAGCGCAGCAAGACGACCCCATAATTTTTCCTATATTTTCTCAGCTATTTTAATAGCAATTTTGCTGGTAGTGTTGATTAATTTATATAGTAAAGAATAAGCAGGAGCGGTTTTAGAACCCGACCTAATTGCTTCATCGTGATGCTCAAGTTCGTCATCCCTGAATTTCTGTATGGTATCTACTAATTCAGGCTCAATTTCTCTAAGCTCTTCAATCTGATTATTATAATGTTCGGTGATTGCGGCTTCTACTGCTTCGGTGCATAACATTGCGGCCTCTACACTCATTTTGGCTGTAATTTTGCCAAGCATAAATCCGCCAATATTCCACAAAGGAGATAGCAAACTCGGTCTTATATGGCGTTTAAGCAGCTCATTTTCAAAGAATTCAAGGTGTTCTTCTTCCTGTTTTGCCATATGTTCTATTTTGCTATTGCCAAGAAGTACTGAAAGCTGACCGCGATAAATATGTTTTGCCCCATATTCACCTGCATGGTTTACCCTTAAAATTTCTGATAATCTTTCAGATTTAGATTTGTCGCCAGGCAAATAAGTCATTGTTTTTTACTGCTTTTTTGTTAAATAAATTCCGAAAAATAAGACTAAACTATGATATATAAAGTTTACATTTGCAAGAGAAAGCCCAAGAATTCTAAAATTTACTTCCCTGCAATCTGGCATTTTGTTAAATATATCGTTTAAATCATTAGGAACTACGCAGTCTACAATCGGTTCTATAACTTTAAGCTCAATGAGGCTGTGGTATCCCGATAGTGCAAGTGATGCAATAACAGCCATAAATAGTAAAGGCATTTTGATGCCAGATGGGCTGAATGTAAGCATTGGGATTGTTGCGTAAAATATATATCTTTCATAAAGGCAAAGTTCGCAAGGTTTTATATGGAAATGGTACTGAAGTAAAAGCGCACCACTTACGGCAACTATCAATGAAAATACATAGCAAAAAATAAAGTATTTTTGAATTAAAGATTTCGTTTGCATACTAGGCACTTCGGTATTAGATTAATGCTTGATTAACAGAATCGCAGGTATTTTATTATGTCGCAAGCAAAAATTATTATTTATACAAAAAATAATTGCCCTTACTGTGTTAAAGCTAAACACTTACTTACAATGAAAAACGTTGCATTTGAAGAAATTGATACTACAGGCAATGATGAATTAAGACTAAAGTTAGTTGAAATGTCAGGTGGCAGAAAAACTGTGCCTCAGATATTTATAAATGACGTGTGCTATGGTGGGTTTGATGATATTTACAAACTTGACCAGGAAGGAAAATTAGATGTACTTTGGGATATGTAACTAGAAGATGGTCGGAGCAGAGGGATTCGAACCCCCGACCCTCTGGTCCCAAACCAGATGCGCTACCAGGCTGCGCTATGCTCCGAATCGTTGATAGGCTGGAATATAAAATAGAACTTTTAACTTGTCAAATATATTTTTATGAAAATAAAACACTTAATATCGATAAATGATCTAGGTCAGGATGAAATAGATTATGTTTTTAATGCAGCTCAGTCTTTTAAAAAAGGCGTCAATAACAAAAGGTTAGAGGATAAGTCGGTTGCAACCATCTTCTTTGAAGACTCTACCCGTACTAAGTCATCATTTACCCTAGCTGCTAGCAAACTGGGAATGCATGTGCTTAACCTCGAGGTTTCACAGTCTTCTATTACTAAAGGCGAAAGTATGATTGATACTATTAATACAATAGCAGCGTATGGTACTTCTGCGGTAGTAATCAGGCATAAAGAAAGCGGTATATTAAAGCTTATATCTAATAAGGTAAATGCCAGTATTATTAGTGCAGGTGAGGGATGTTTTGAGCATCCAACCCAGTCTTTACTCGATTTTGTTACCATAAAAGAACATTTTGGTAATGTAAAAGGCTTAAAAATAGCTATAGTCGGTGACATATTACATAGTAGGGTGGCGCGTTCTAATATTAAGCTTTTAACAAAGCTTGGCGCTCACATAAACTTAGTGGGGCCTACAACTTTAGTGCCAGACTATAATATTCCAAATGTTAAGGTTTATCATAATCTTACGGACGGTATTATGGGTGCAAATGTAATATACGTGCTTAGAATTCAAAAAGAAAGAATGGATCTTAAGTTTATTTCCTCGTTTGAAGATTATGCAAGGCTTTACCAAGTGTCGCATGATACCTTGAAAAATGCTGATAAAGACGTAATAATAATGCACCCAGGGCCTAAAAATAGGGGCGTGGAAATTACATCAAATCTTGCGGATGACGGAAAATATAGTAAAGTACTCACCCAAGTAGAAAATGGTCTTTATACAAGACAGGCAATATTTAGTTTAATATGCGGATAATTAAAAATGACAGATAAATTCAGTAAACCTCATAATTATAAAAATGTACCGAAATTCCTTTATAACGCAAGGATAATGGATCCCAAAACCAATACCGATACTATTGGCGGTCTTATTATCGAAGATGGCAAAATTATGGACTTTGGAAGCCATCTGCAAGATGTTCTTCAGGCTTCTGATTCATATCAAAAAATTGACTGTAAAGGTAATGTTTTAGCGCCGGGTCTTGTTGATATTCAGGTGCATTTTCGTGAGCCTGGTCAAACACATAAAGAAACAATAGAATCGGGTAGTAAATCTGCTGTAAGTGGTGGTATTACAACTGTTGTTTGTCAGCCTAATACTAAGCCTGTAATCGATAGCAAAACTATTGTCGATATTATTAAAGATAAAGCAAGAAATGCTTATTGTTCTATCAGAACTTACGCTGCGATTTCTAAGGGAATGAAAGGCGAGGAGCTGAGTGACATGGCAGAGCTTGCAGAAGCTGGTGTTGTGGGCTTTACCGATGATGGACTTCCGCTTATGAACTCGCTTTTAATGCGTAGAGCTTTTGAGTACTCTAAGGAGCTAGGGCTTCCTATAGTTCAGCATGCTGAAGACCTTAATTTAACTGCTGGTGGATGCATTAATGAAGGCAGGGTGTCTTTTGAGCTTGGTGTAAAAGGAATACCTAACATTTCGGAATCAGTTATGGTTGCAAGGGACATCGAGATTTTAAGGGCGACAGGTGGGCATTACCATGTTCTTCATGTATCAACTAAGGAATCCATGGATCTTATTGAAAGAGCTAAAAATGACGGTCTAAATGTGACCTGTGAAGTTGCGCCTCATCACTTTACACTAACAGATGAAGCGGTGATGAAATATGGAACAAACGCCAAAATGAACCCTCCGCTTAGAAGTCAGGTGGATGTTGATGCTCTTATTTCAGCTATGCAAAGAGGGATAGTAGATGCAATTGCTACCGACCATGCTCCACACGATTTTTCTAGTAAAAACACTACTTTAGCTCAGGCAACATTTGGTATTGTAGGCGTTGAAACTATGCTCCCACTTTCACTTGCGCTATATCATCAGGGTAAAATTTCCCTTATGGATGTGCTAAATATGATGACATACAGAGCTTCTAAAGTTCTAAACTTGGGTGTTGGTGCTATTGAAAAAGGAGCTTCTGCTGCCCTTTGCCTAATTGACCTTGATCGTAAATGGGTGCATAGAGCCAATGACCTACATTCAATTTCTAAAAACACGCCGTTTGACGGATGGGAAATGCAGGGTAAGGCCGTTATGACGCTATATGCTGGTGATGTGGTATTTAAAGACAATATTTAGCCTAGGTCTTTGGTTAAAATCCCTTAGCTATAGGGCGATATAAATTAGAGTAATCTTTTGAAATATATGGAGAAAAGAATGTTACCCAAAAACAAGCTATTTGTTGCTTTAGATAACATGGATATTGCGGGTATAAACAGAACCTTAGAGCCGATCGCAGATTTGGTAGGCGGTATTAAGCTTGGGATGGAGTTTTGGAATAGATACAATGTTAATGGTGTTAAGCGCCTTACAAAAACCCATAATCTGCCGCTTTTTCTGGATCTTAAGCTTCATGATATTCCAAATACTGTGGCACATGGTTTGAAATTTGCCCTGAAGTGCCACCCATTTATGACCACAATCCATGCGGCTGGTGGGGCAAATATGATAAGGGCAGCCAAGGATACTATTTTAGATAGTGAATCCCCAGAAACCAAGCTTTTGGCAGTAACGGTGCTAACAAGCCTAACCCAGAGTGATTTGGGGGCTATGGGATTTGCAGGTAGCGTAAGTGATACAGTGCTAAAACTCGCTGATAATGCTATAAAATCGGGTGTAGATGGTATAGTTTGCTCGCCGCTTGAGATTGACCTTATCCGCCAGAATTTCGGTAAGGATATCATGGTTGTAACCCCAGGAATTCGTATGCAAACCGGTGGGGATGATCAAAAACGTACCCTAACGCCTAAAGAGGCCGTAGAAAAGGGAGCGTCATATATTGTTGTTGGCAGACCGATTACGGAAGCTTCGGATATAAAACAGGTAACTCAGGATATTATTAGGATAATATCCTAGAATTATCCTAATATAGTTTTTTAAGTTTAGGTTTGCGTGCGTCATTTCCTCACTCATGTAGATTTTACTACATATCGCCCTTTATTTCTGTGCAAAACTCAACTTAATTCACTATAATGTTTTGTTTAAATTGAGTGGATGTATTAATTAAAAGTTGACATTTTGTTAATATTTTGGTAAATTACCATCAATAAAATAAGGTATAAAATGGCAAAAGTAAAATATGAAGATTTGAATCAGCAAGAAAAAGAATTTGTTGATGCTGTTAAAAAGAATGTGTACGTAGATAACTGGGGTAACAAAGATAGTAAAGTGGTGTCGTGTGTAATGGCAGCACGGCTTATAATTGGTGGGTTGTTAACTTATTTTGTTGGTATACCTGTTGCTGGTTCATTGGTAGCTCCATTATTTAGGCAGTTAACTATTTCACCAGTTGTTACTAAAACTATGAGTATAGCAGCGTCATACGTTGCAGGTAGTATTTATGCAAAAGCTGATTATGCTAGACCATTTAACTGGTTACTTAATAAAATGCCAACTGCTATAGCTAATGTTATTAATGGTTTAAAAAATTGGGCTGAGGATTATCAAATTTATAATAAATTTATGGAATTTATTGTTAATCCTACTGTTGATGGAAGATATAAATTTCCTACAATTAGTTCTAATTCTACAAACTTGTTTAATGTAATAAAAGAAAATGGTTACAAAGCACCCTCACAAAATGCTTTTAATGTAATGAATGAGCATTTGCAGGTTATTTCTGACAGGGCTACAGGTACAATTGATGTTTTAAACCCTATGACTATCATTCAGCCAAATAAAAGTTTTAGAGTTAAAAATTCTGAAGACGTTAAAGCTAAAGCAGTTAAAATATAGGTAATAAAATGACAAAAGTAAAATACACGGATTTAACCGTTAAACAGAAGACAATAGCGGATAGCGTTTTAAAAAATGTGAAAATTAAAAGTTACGTATATTCTGATCCTGATGATAGGCCGTTATTTATAAATGCTGCGTTAATAGGCTTGATTGTTCTTAGATTTGTAGCCGGTGCGGCATTAACCTGGTTTTTAATGCCAAAATTTGTTACAGCATTAAGCCGTATTGTTCCGTTAGATAAGCTTACAAAAATGTTCGCTCCAATTGCTAATAGCAATGCTTTAAAGCCTGTTGCTCAATTTTTCAGTAAACATTCTGCAAAGATTGTTAAAGGTTCTGTAGCATATGTAGGTGGATCAATTTATGCTAAAGCAAATTATATATTCACTGACCCTCACGATTTAGTAGTAAGTTTAGGAAAAAAATTGCCAAAGTTTATTGTTTATACAATTGGTATTTTGATCTTACCTATAAGAGCAAGTGTTGAAAAGGCTAGAGTTAGTAATGCCTATAAAAACGGTAAAAAAATTCTTTTGGACGATGACCTTAATTGCGATATTGAATTAGAATCATATATAAACAACCAGCTTGAAAATAAATCTGAATCATTTGTTGGTCATGTTTTAAATCCTGTAACATTATATAGAATTGATAAGAGAATTGAGCTTTCAGAAAAAGGTCATGATGAAATTAAAGCTGCAATGAGATAATAATATTAGTATCTGGGTAAATAAAAATTATGACTAAGGTAAAATACGCTGACTTAAACGAGAAAGAAAAGAAAGTAGCAGACAGTGTTTTAAAAGACGTAAGGCTTAAAAATGATCTTATGTATAATAAAAAATTTGATCATAATTTATTTAGAATTGGGCTGATTTTAAGTAAGTTTGCTGTTGGATTTTTAGTATCATGGTTAATTTTTCCAAAGGTTGCTCAATATGCGGGTAAGCTTTTTGCAAAGATGCCTAATGTTGTGGGGGCAAATAAACTAGCTGAATTCGGTAGCAGGATAGCTGATAAAAAGTTTATTAGACCAGTTGCAAGTTTTTTAGGTAAACACTCTTATAAAATTAAGAGAATAATATATTCACATGTGGGTGCAAGTATATTTGCCAAAACAAATTATTACCTTGTGAAAAAAGATAGTGTGCAAAATTTCTTCTCTAAGATGCCAGACTTCTTAAGCAATAAATATATTGCACCATTTATTGCCTTGTTTTTTATACCAATACCTTGTGTTGATGATTTTCGTTTGGCGCCTACAAAATTAACGGACAAAATCGACAGGCATTTAAAAGCAGTTAATCGTAAAATTATGGAAAATAAACATGCCACTCCGTCAGCCAATTTAAGAAACTATGTTGAGCAAACTTTGGTTGCAAGGCAGCATACAATTGGGGCGAAATTCACAGATGTTATAAACCCAGCAACATTAGTTTTACCTGACAAAAAGCTAAAACTTATTGCAAAATAAAGAAGTTTGGTAGCGAGGGGAGATATTATTTAAGAATTTCTAATAATATCTTTGCCCTACTTCATTATTATTTATTTCATTATCAAATTTATCTCGGTAACAAGACTCTATTTTCTCGATCTGCATATGATGATCTGGACTTAAAGTATGGTTACCTGACTCAATATGATTGATAATTATTTCATTTGAAGGCTTAATATTTGGAGATTGATTGTCTTTTTCTGGATAAAAATGATTCCATGGATGCCAAAAATATTTAGGAGAATAAAACAACTCCAAAAGATTAAAATCATCTTGTTCATTATTTGGTTTGCTATATGCAACTTTAACTGGTTTTTTTGTTTTGACATCTACGAATTCAAGAGAGGCAATGTCGTCTCCAGGTGCAAAAGCCTGTTTTAGAATATTTTTGCCAAGATCAAACTCAATAAAAATCTTTCTGTGATGTATGTTTTCATCATTTTTTACTACTTTATGAATAAACCATGGTTTAACATTGCCGTTTTTAATAAGCTCACTTAAATCAATATTAGTTTCCTCTTTAACTTCTCTAATTGCTGCCTCTAAATAGTCTTCGCCAATGTCTTTAAATCCACCAGGAAACATTAAAGTGTTATCAAGACCATCTTTGCCAATTTTTCTTGCCATTAATACTACTTTTTTCCCATCTTCCAGCTCACCTTTGATAATTGCTACAACTGTATTTGAATGATTTTTAAGAGGCTTTATAACATTTTTTGGTATTTGAAATTTGTATTTTTTAAATATGTCTAAAGCTTTTTCATCACCAAGGTATTTTGCAAGATCTATAGGTGTAATCCCGGTTTCTGATGAAATAAATGGGTCAGCTCCTTTCTCCAGAAACTTTTCTATATATTTATATTTATTTCCTGAAAGCTGTAAAAGAAAGTGTAAGGCTGTAAACCCTGCATATTCTGGCTCGGATTTATCTTTAAATTGTGCATTAATAGGCGCGCCACTTTCAAGACATAAATCAATACCTTTAGAAGAGGCATTTCTGACATAGTTAATAAGTGGTGTACTGCTATTTGCAGGCGTTTGCTTAATATCTGTTCCTTGCGATAAAAGAAACTTAAACATCGCAATGCTTGTTGATTCCTGAGGTGCGTCTTTGTAACTTGATGCAAGGAGCAGTAAATCGTTGTATTTATTTAATCCACCTATATTACTAATAAGCATTTGCATTGCATCTATGTTATGAGTGTAGGCTGCAAATCTAAAAGCGTTGTTATTATGAATTGGGATTTGATAATCTGCATAATGAAAATCAATTCCAGATTTAATATCTAATCCCATTACATTTTGATGAGTTAAATGTGATAATTGCCATTTAAGAGTAGGTTCAAATAAGGTTTCTGATGGTCCTATAGAATGCTTATTAGCATTTATTACTGAAGGAGATTTAGTAATGCTTATGCATTCTTTAATTGAGTATAAATTAAGTGGAACTGCAAGTTTACCTTCTGGGTAAAGTTTGGGAGGCATTATAATAGCCATTAGCTTCGATAGTTCTCTAATTTGAGCAAATTCATTGTATTTATTAAATTCATTATAAAAATTATCATTTGCAAATAATCTTAAAGACTGAATAAACTGTAATGAAATTCCTTCTAAAATGTCTCTTCCTAAAAATATTTCATCATTAAATTCAACTGAAATAGATTGAGAATCATATGTATATTTCTTTTCTTTTGTATTCCAGTTTGTAATTATAGAGAATTTTTTAGAGTCAATTGTAACTTGAGGAAGATGGAAGTTTTTTTCTAAATCTGAAAGGTGGTTACTTACAAATAAATTTTGAGCTATATCTGGTCTTTTTATAAGTAACTTGGGTAAATTAAGCTCAATTTCATATCCATCATGAGAGTTTAACCAAGTTGGTAATGGCGTATATTTGAGACCGATTGTCCAAAAACTGTTATTTGGGTATTTTTTTCTATTTGTAAATCTTTTAATATAATTTTTGCCAAGTTGTGCTTCTAAATAGCTAATGGGATAAATTGTATCAGGTTTTGCAAGACTTCGGGTTTTATGTTTAGCTGTAAGATTATTTTGTAACAGTTCTTGGATTTTAGTTTCGGTATCCGACATTTTGCCAACTGAGCTGCGCAGCTTCATAACATTAATAGCTGATTTTTTAGGAAGACTAATTTTATTCAATATTTCAAAATCAGTCGTTACCCTACTAAAGGTATGATATTTATAAAATAAATTATCTAATATTCGCTTCATAAAAATGCCTCCATATATATTTGCTATAGGTTATTATAAGGATAAAATAGTTAATTATAAATTGACACTAATCGCTACTATTATAAAGTAAAGCATGAACTTTAAATTGCAAAGGTGTTTATGCTTGATAGTATAATTGTTGGTCTTTATTTGCTTATTGCGCTGGCAGTAGGAGTTATTGCGTCAAAATTTGTAAAGTCGGATGATGACTATAATACTGGTGGCAAAAATTATTCTGGTATCATGATATTTGCAACTTTATCTGCCTCATTTCTTGGGGGCGGCTTTACAATAGGGCTTGCGGAAAAAACATACACTTATGGCATAGTTTTTATATTAGCAATCTGGGGCTTTAGCTTAAAAGAAATTTTAATTGCAAAACTTATTGCACCTAGAATGGAAAACTTTCAGAAAGACTGCGTAACAGTTGGCGATATCATGGAAAAGGGCTATGGTAAAAATGCCAAAATAATATCAGGAATCGCATCAATTTTATGCTGCGGAGGAATCATAGGCGCACAAGTTGCTGCATGCGGCAATATTTTGCATATTCTAATGGATATACCGCCCCAGGTTGGCAGTTTAATTGCGGCAAGTATAGTGGTTGCATATGCATCTGTTGGTGGGCTTAAATCAGTTGTGATAGTAGATGTGCTACATTTTTGTGTACTGATAATAATGGTTCCAGTTATTTTATTTTTCGGGCTGAATTACGTAGGAGGGGCAACTAATTTATTTGAGTCTATGCCTACATATAAATTACTGCCATTTGGAGAAATAGGGTTATTCTCATTTGCAATATTATTCGCTAGCTTTTTTTTAGGTGAAACATTGGTTCCGCCTTACGTACAAAGGCTCTTAATAGGTAAAAACTCTTTAGAGACCGAAAAGGGAACTGTTTATAGCGGATTAATGTCTATAATATTCTTTACCGTAATAGGGGTTATTGGCATGATTGCATCTAATATTGCCCCTGAGATTGAAAGTAAATTTGCTTTGCCATATGTTATTAATAACGTAATGCCAATTGGTCTTAAAGGGTGTGCAGTAGCTGCAATGCTTGCTATTATAATGTCATCAGCGGATGCATTTTTAAATGCTACTAGTATTGGCGTAAAAAATGACTTGCTCAAACCTTTGGGGCTAAGCAAAGTAGCAAACATAAGTGATCTAAATTTATCCAGGTTAATTACGCTTTTAATAGGTGCCGTTGCAATTGCATTTGCGCTTACTACATCAAGTGTAATAGATATTTTACTTTATTCATATCAATTCTGGACTCCATTTATACTAATTCCTTTGGTTGCAGTTATATTTGGCTTTAAATCATCGCAAAAAGCTTTTCTATTTTCTGCTATGGTTGGAATAATAACTTTAGTTGCATGGAACATTTTTGAACCATTTTCAATTGGTATAGATGGGGCATTAGAAGGTGTGATTTTTGGTGTTATAATGAACAGTTTGGCGTTTTACGGGTTTTCATATATGCTGCCAAAAGACGCTAAAATGCTGGCTATTTAATAAATATAAAAAATTTTTGCGAAATGCTATTGACACATAAAAATTAATAAGATACTAATTTAATATATACAGCTGATATAAATTTTTAATAAAGTTTGTATCAGCAATGTAGAAAATGCTTAAGTCTTTTTCAAATACGTTAGGTGAAATATTTATTTCATCTTACCTAATTGAAAAGGCAAGCGCGGTTCTTTTTGCAATGGTGCAAAGGAATTTGTGTTTGGTACTTTAGTTTTACACTATAATACCAAGCTACCAAAACTTAATTTTAGTGGAGGAAGTTATGCCTTTAAATAATATTGATACACAAAAAGTTTTATTAGACCTTTATCACCATGAAATTGCAGCACGTGATATTTACAAAGAAGTATTATCGCACGTTACTGATAACAAAATTTTTGGTGAAATTAAAACTTTTGCAGGTCAACACGAAGACCACATCAGAAATCTTGCTGAAGTTCTTGAAAAAATCAGCACAAAAGAAATCGATGAAAGCAAAGATATGAAAGGTTACTTAATGTCTGCATACGCAACACTAAGAAGCATGACAGGTCAAGATGGTGCTTTAAAAGCATTACACACAGCTGAAGAAGTAATCTTAAAACGTTACCAAGAAGCTGCAAATGAAGACTTAGAGCAAGATTATAAAGATCTTGTAAACACTCACTTAAAACAAGAAGAAGAGCATAGTGCATATATCAACAAAGTAGTTGAAGAAATGGCAGTATAGTTTGTAATGACTGGATTTGGACTGTAATATACGTCGCTTTGTCACTCACGTAGGTTTGCTACGCTTCGTTCCTAGCTTCTGTATTACATGTCCAACTGCAGTCATTACAGTTTGTTTCTGGATTTGGACTGTATAGTTAAGTCTTTATAATTCTGGTATGTGCTTAGTAGGCTTCGCTCGTCATCCCTGTACCATAATTTAAATACTTTAACTAATAATATGCGTCGCTTCGTTACTCACTTAGCTTTCGCTATACATATCCAAATACAATTACTATATATTTGTTTTAAAGCTGCCGTAGTTTCCATAACTTAGGCAGCTTTTTTATGGAGATTACTATGGAAGGCTTTAATATTGTTCAGGTTCTAAATTTTTTACAGGCAATTGCATGGCCTGTAACTATTCTTACGCTCTTTTATTACTTTGCTTCACCTTTAAAAAGTTTATTATCTGCGATTACTGTAGCAGTTAATGAAAGGGGTGTAAAGCTTACAGCTGGTGGCATTGAAATATCACAGCCGCAACTAGATGAAAATGTTGTAGAGCCTATTAAAGAGCCGCATTACTACCAAATGATAGCTCAGCAGTCTAAAGCTGAAACAGTTAAAACTGATATAATTGAAGGCGATACCCCAACAAATGTTGAAGAAGCATTAGAAAAGCATGAGAGAAAGTTAGTTACTGACATTTCAGGTGAGATTGAAAAGTTCTTATCTAATAAAAGCCTTAAAGATGAAGATCAGGAAATTTTAAAAGGGCTTTTATGTGATGCATATATAAACCTTTATTTTGAACGTGCTTACCAAAAAATACTAGGTAGTCAGATAAGGCTTATGCAAAGACTGCGCGATAATAAAGAGGGCTATTTTGATGAAGACTATGTTGAGAAATTCTTCCAGGAATATAGAGCTTCCGATAAAATTACTTTTGATTTATGGGTGTCATTTTTAGAAAGATCAAGATTCGTTAAAAGGAAGAATAATAAAGTAACTTTAAGAGACGAGGGGAAAGAGTTTTTAAGTTATATAGTTGACAGAAATTATCCACTGGGAAAAGCTGGCTAAAAATTTTCCTTTTTCAAATTTATAAAATAGATTAGGATTTTTTAGTAATTAATTTTATAGCAGGCTTTATGACGGCAGATTCTTCGGAGTATGAAAAGGGTTTATTTGATGATTTTTATGATTTAGGTGATGAGCCAATCTTAGATAAAAAGCCGAATACAAATAAACCAAAAGTGAACTCTCTTCAATATAACTCTAAATTAGAATTTCTAAATGACTTAAGTAAATTTTTGGAAAATGAAGGTCATAGTGCGCAGTTTAAAGAGGAATTTACTAACAGGGTTTTTCAAAAAGAACTGAAAAATACTATTAAAGATGATACTTTTTCTTTTGTAAGAAGTTTAGAGACTTATAAAGTTGAAATTGGTGTGTTTGCTTCGAGACTTCATCATGTTGTTTCAATTGAAAATTTTGTTTTGACAGC
This sequence comes from Alphaproteobacteria bacterium 33-17, assembly GCA_001897445.1. NCBI lineage: Bacteria > Pseudomonadati > Pseudomonadota > Alphaproteobacteria > Alphaproteobacteria bacterium 33-17. The sequence continues at coordinate 16,598 of MKSX01000027.1, forward strand.
TGATTTACTGCAAGAACATATATATAGTAGCGATATTGAAGATAAATTTGGAGATACGCCACTCCACTATGCTGCCAAAAATGGTAATCCTAAAATTATAGCGCTTTTAGTAGCGCACAGAGCGGATATAAATAAAGCTAATAAAAATGGTAAAACCCCATTAGACATAGCCATGGCTTATGCAGATAGCCTTACCGAAGCTACTATAATAATATTTGGTGGTACTAACAAAACCCAAAATAGTTTATATAGTAATTCAAACAATAAACTAATCCCTAATAATGAATTTCTAGAGAACTATTCTAAACAACAAGATCAATATAAAGCAATTTTATCTGAAATTGAGATTTTGAAGGAATGTAGTAGAAAAACTCATCCAAGTCAAAAAAAAGTAATTGAAAATTATAACAAGAGTATTGCTGAGAAAGCCAAACTAGCTGAATCGATTGACAGTATTTTTTTTGGTCATATTTCTGAGTCGGATAGTTTTAGATCTCCTTTAAAATTTGAGGATGCTATGAAAGTCATAAAGCAAAATAGCACAGAAGGTCATTTTAAAGACGATATGAAATATGTTCTGGCAGTATATGAAGAAACTAATAACCGCAAGAATATTCCAAATAGTGCGCCATCTACTCCAGAGCTTCTAAGACATAAATTTGACAATTATAAACCTATTCAAAAATCCGGTTCCACTGCAAATGTTTTTAGAAAGTAGTATTATACTATAAAATATTACAGAAACTTCCTTTTTGAATCTCAGATGTAGCAAAATCCAGTATTTGCGCTCTATAGCCTTTCACATGTTTCTTGCTATCGGCATTATATTGAGTTATCAGTTTATCTGATATTTCTTTGTCAGGATCATAAAATAGTGGATTTCTTGCAGCATTTTTAACTGAATAAAATTTATATTCATTCAGTTCTGCAAACTCTTCAGATATTAATCTTAAAGTACCGTGGTATTGTTCAAAAAACTGATCCATTTCATATAATTTTTCCAATCTTATAAAGTGACTTACGATATTTTCGCAGTTTTCAATTCTATATCTTTTTCTATAAAATTCGGTTTTCTCAACAAAATATACCATTTTATAATGGGCATTATCTAACATCCAGCTTTGCATATTTTGGATGCTCTGCTTAAATATGTAATAAAATTTTTGAAATGCAATTGCAAACTGAAATTCTAAAGTATAGGAATCATTATGATTTTTGCTGTGAGTTTTGTGAGTTGCAAGTATTGCCATCCCACGCTTTGCAAGGGTATTTCCATAAAATTCGGGAACGTCATTATAAAACCATTCTAATGTATCCTTTCGAAAGCCGTAATAATATTGATATGCACTTCCATAAGATACTTCTGGCTCTATATACTCAAATAACCGCATTATATCTGATTTTAAGGTTGCTTTATCCCAGAACTTCGTTAAGTACTTTAGTGATTCTCTCGGTGCGCCATTACATATGAATGATAATGTACCAGCTAAGGAATATCTTGTTAAAAGTAATTTGAAATGTATTGGGTCTAAGCTTTTTACATAATCGGCGGCGTCAAATTTTTTGTGCAGCACAGCATTAAAGAAAAATTTTGTAAGATCATCGCAGGTAAATTGATCTTTGCCAAATGTATTATAAAGCTCCATCGGAAACCCTAAAGATAGATCGCTCCATCTTAAGCTATAGCTAAATACTTCTTTTAGTAAATTTGTTTGGAACCATTTATTATCGCAATTGTGGTAAGCATATAAAAATAAGCGATTTGCTTCTTCTAAATGACTATTTATTATTTGCTTTTCAAGCTGGTTTTGCAAATGCTGTTGAAATTGCATGATAATGACGGTTTTATTATTTGCATTTAAGTAATCAGGCTTAATATAGCCCCATTCTATTAAATATAATGCAAATTCTGTATGTTTCATTTTTTACATTCCTTATAATATAAGACAGTTATCTTTTAAGGTAGTCTTTATTCCGCGCCAAATTTCACTTTCAGGTTCTTTGATAATAATAAAATTGTTTTTAACCAGGTTTTCAAGCGTTATAGGTTGGTTTTTTGAATGTAATGCTTTAATTGCATGGTCGCAATTCGTAATAAATTCTTCAAATGTTTTATATTCTCTTTTGTTTGGTCCTAATATTGTATTATTTGTAAAATTTCTGGCTAAATTAGATACATTAATGCCAGTATCCGCTTGGTAGTTTAGGGTAAATATTAATGCTGTACGCTGAGCTAAATTGCATTTTGATAATATAATTTGTTTTCCGGTATCACATGATAAATTATAAACTAAATATAAAGCAGGGAAGGCTAGTAAAGTACTGTAATTGTCTAAAGTTGCAATTTGAGCAAAAGCTGAATGCAAAAGCTTTTGATTTTCTTTAACCTCTTTTTGCTCAAAAATCCATTTTATTGCATCAAGTTTTATCCATGTATATGCATACGTAAAATAATAGTCGTAATAATTATTTATTAAGAATCTTTTTTTTTTCACTATTTAAATTTTTGTATATTATGTCTGCAATATCAAGGTTACCATGTTGGTCAAAGCATCTGTAAAAATAAATGTATAAATTATCTCCTAAAAATTTAATAGCATTTGGATTATTTAGTAATTCAGATATTTCGTCATCTTTATTTCTGTTATAAGCTATTTGAAATTCTTGTAAAAATTCTTCCTGTTTGCTTTGCATATTTACCCCAAAATTAAACCCTAGTAATTTCTATTATGACTTTTAACTTTTAAAATAAAAGAAATTTTTTAAGGTTTTTATAAGGTGATTATTTTTTTGCCTGATTATTTGAGGTTTTAATCTTTTTATTTACACGACCAGTAAAATAACCTTGTTGTTCATCAGGCATATCAACATCAGATTCGGCTTGACTAGCTGTTCTTTTTTTAGGATTTTTCTTAACATTTTGTGTGATATTAATAGAGTCTTTTAAATTATAACCTAATTTTTGTGTAATAGAATATTGAATTTCTACGGGTAAACTATTCCATAAATTTTCATCTGAAGCATTAATGGTATGGAGTGCGTAAGACTGATGCATATTTCGTGCAACAAGTTGCAGATCTTCAAATTTTAAATCTAATTTTTTCTTGCGGTATACGTCATGAAGTGATTTTTGATACTTTAATATTAATTCCTTTGCTTGATCTGGAGTAAATCCTTTTTGTTTTAATCCTTCTAAAATATTAGTAAAATCAAGTTTTATTTCTTTATTCTTATATATAATTTTTGTTTGCTCATTTAACTGATTGCATAAATTAATCCATGGCCCAAATATATTTGATAAAGAATTTGATGACTCTTGATTGGTAGTATATGCATTATAAATTTCTTTATTATCTTTATAGTGCTCCATAATAAATTTTACCTGTTGTAAACCTTTACGTGGTGATTCTTCTAAATAATATAAAGCACCTTTATAAAGTTTTCTTTGCAATTCAGGTTTTGTTACTACTTCTAATAAAAATTTATATAAATTAAATCCGTTAAATAATAAATATGCTACATCATCCTCATCATTACTAATATTATATTCTAAGAATTTTGTTTTGTGCTTCTCAGATAGGTTATCATATGTAAATTTAATTAGTTCGTATTCTATGCCACCAGGTATTATTATTAAATCAGTTGATTTAGGATCTAATCTGTAGAGTTCGTTTAATATAAAAAGAATTATTTCTTTGTTTTTTGATGGTAAGGCAGCACTTAAGGCTGAGTATATTGGTCTAATTGAAAAGTTGTTGTTTGATTTATCATTCCTGAAATGATCCAAATTATTTGAAAGTTTGTAAACAAGCGTTACTATTTCAAAATTTCCACTCCTACAGGCACTATTAAATAATTTAAAGTAGTTATTATCATTCATAAAATTATCTTTAGTTATCTGTGAAGATTTCTCTAGTTTTTTAAATAAATATTTTAATGTGTCTATATTGCTGTTGTCCGCGGCTTTAATGAAACAATCAAATATGATTGGATCAGGTTTTTCTCCACTCCAAGACTTTGGAATTGCATATTTATATTCTAAAAGACTGAAAATTATATTGTCTGTTAGTAAATTTTCCTTATCGAGGAGGTCTAGCATTTTGCTATTACCATATACGCATACAGTTTCGGCCCATGCATATTGAAACTTTGAATTATCTTTAAAACGTGGGAAATTATTACATGCCTTTATCAGTTTAAGCATAGTTGCAGTTTGATTATTAGTAACCAATGCCTTTATTGCATTTTCAAAATTAGATACCTCAAAATGAGGATATTTTTTATGATTAAAAAATATAGTTGGATATTCATTAAAATGTGGAAGAATTATATTTTCTATTAAATTCTTAACTACATTTGTATGTTTATTATCAGAAGATGCTTTTATTATGATTTCCTCTTTTTGATCAGGGGTAAGATCTTTGAAAAAATTATTGGCTTCTTCAAATTGACCGTTTAAAAGCAGATCACTTAATTTTTCATACATAGTAAAGCTCTTGTAAGTAGTTGGTACTGCATATTTATACTAACAAATTATTAACTAAAAATCAATTTTTAGCTTCGATCATAACTAGTAAGCCTATATCAAATAAGCGGTTTACTATGAGGGATTGTCTTAAGCATTTGAAATAATCTGAAAAATCTTGCTAAATTTTATAATTAAATGCTTGCTAATCTCAAAAAGTTTGCTATAACAATCTCTTGTGTGCCCGCGTGATGGAATGGTAGACATAACGGACTTAAAATCCGTGGAGCCTCGGCTCTTGCCGGTTCAAGTCCGGCCGCGGGTACCATTCTTTTGAGCAGGGGGTCTGTTTTAGCAATGGAAGATCTAGCGATAGTTTGGCTCCGCCGTGACCTACGGCTTTATGATCATAAACCTTTCAATTTTTCCTTAAAACACAAAAGCTTCCTTCCAGTATTTATTTTTGATTCTACAATTTTAGAGCGTTTTTCTAATCCTCATGATCGTAGATTAACGTTTTTAGCAAATGCGCTCTGCCTAATGATGAATAAGCTTGAAGTGCTTGTTTTATATGGCGATCCTGTAAAAATAATACCTAAATTAAATGATATAACTAATGCTACAAAAATATATGCTGGCAAAGATTTTGAGCCTGACTCAATAGAGCGAGATAGCAAAATTGCAAAAGCTACACAAAACCTAGAGCTTTTGGATGATCATATTATCCTTAACCCTGAAGACGTTAAGAAAGATGATGGTAATCCATTTAAGGTATTTACTCCTTTTAGTAAGGTATGGCGCAAGAAGGCTGCTGAAATAAGTCATGATAATTATGAAGTTGATACGTCCAAGGCTTTGAAAAACCTAAAAGATATTAAAGAAAAGCTACGTGATGCGGGAATTAAGGTGGTAAATACCAAATCCACCAAATCCATGCTAGACGATATTGGCTATAAAGAATTTGATGAAACTATATGGCTGCCTGAAAAAGGGCGCGAGCGCCTTCATGAATGGTGCGATAATCGTATAAATGACTATAAAAATACCCGCGATTTTATGGGTATAGACGGAACTAGTAGGCTTTCTCCTTATATAAGGTTTGGAGTTATTTCCATTAGGGAATGTTATAACTTAGCCAGCAATCACCATGGAGCAGGTAGCGAAACATGGATAAATGAGCTTATCTGGCGAGAGTTTTATATTGCCGTTCTTTATCACTTTCCTCAGTCGCAAAACTTAGAGCTACAAGAGCAGTATCGCGGTATTCCATGGAATCATAACCAAAAACATATAGAAGCCTGGATGGAAGGAAAAACTGGCTATCCGATTGTAGATGCGGCTATGAGGCAGCTTAAAGAGGTTGGCTGGATGCATAACAGGTGTCGTATGATTACGGCTTCATTTTTCTGTAAGCATCTTTTTGCTGACTGGAGAATTGGTGAAGAGTACTTTGCCCAGTATTTAATGGACTATGAGGCTGCCTCAAACATAGGCGGCTGGCAGTGGTCTTCATCAACAGGAACCGACGCTCAACCTTATTTTAGAATATTTAACCCTTTTTTACAAAGTATGAAATTTGACGAAAAGGGGGATTACTTAAGAACTTATCTACCTGAGCTACGAAATTATAAAGGGCAGAATATCCATGATCCCCAAAAGGACGGGCTAATGAACAAATACTACCCAATGATCGTAAATCATGATACCGCAAGAAAAGATGCAATTGAGAAATTTAAGGAGCATAAAGGATGAAGCATATTGAATATATACAAATATCACTTTCAGATGGATTTGTTGATACGGCTATAAAGTATTTTGAACGTCACAAAGATGAGATTTTAAAAAATGCTAAAGTGATTAATTTATTTCAAGATGTACTTTTTACATACAACAATCCAGATTTTGCAAGTTCAATATTTTCTGGCTTCACAAGAGGCTGGAAGAAAGCAGCACTGCAAAAATCTATAGAAAAAGCTATTATATTCGAGGATTTTAATAAATTTAAATTCTTATTTGATTTGCCTTATAGCGGTGATAAATATGAAATTTTTGTAGGTAGTAGCGATTGGCTAGAATATAATAATTTTCGGAAAGCATGTCAGCTTGCAAAGCCTGATATAGCTGAATTTTTGTATAAGCAATTTTCTAAAGATCTTACCCTAAATTTCCAATTTGTATTTCCTAATATAATGTATTATGCCTTGGGTGATGCTTTAGAAGAAAATCTTATAGATAATGCAAACTTTCTTGCGGAATGTGTTAATTTTAATGTTTTTAAACTTACAAAAAGTCGTAATTTTGGGCATGATTTTTATTTAATGTATACTATTTGTAGTAAGGGTCATATAGAGGCATTTGACTGGATTTATACAAGGCTTAATGAGCAGGAAAGGCATGAATTATTGCAATTTGATGACTATAAATGTTTAAAATTAGCCTACAGAAATCAGAAATATGAGCTTCTACACCATATTTTACAGCTTGATTATTTTAAAGAGTCTCCAGATAGTAAGGCTTATATAGATAAAAAAATAGAAGAAGGTTTTAAAGATAAAATAGAGCCAAGACCAATTGAGTTCAGAGAGGAAGTGAAGCAGGTTGATAAATCTTGGTGTGTATTGCTTTAAATCTATTCCTGAGGGCTTTTTCGCCCTCTTGGAATTGAATACGGTAAATTATGTCACCAAAGCTTTTAACTTATCCAGTACTTACTTTAGTAAAAATTTGGGTACTGAAAAATCACTTATATCCTTGGTTTTTTACATGGTTGTTGATCAATAGCATTTAAAATTGGATCAAAATGAGATCGTTTTTGGGCTTCTATATCAATTGCTGTTAAAAGCTCTTCAAATGGTCTTTTGACGCCTAATTTAATATTTAAAGTGCTTCTAAAGCTGCTATTTTTGCTGTGCTTAAAACCACTTTCTAATATTAATGAATCATTTTTGTTTTCACTTGGCTTTATAGACAACTGAGGGGTTTTATCTCTAAAGTACTCAGTGATATCTATAGTTGCCGGAAAGTTTGTAAATCGGACGATTGCTGGAGGAGTGCAATTGTTAGAAAAATCATTAGCAATATTTGTATTACAACTATTTGCCTTAAATTTAGATTCTTGTACTCTTTGAATTGTTGCTGCAACTTCAGTGCTAATAGACTTACACCCATCTAATTTGCTTTGAAATCTAATTTGCTTATAATAATACGCTGGGATGATGCATAACAATGATTCCAGTTGATTAACTGGCGTTACTTTTATTATCGAGTACAATAATGTGCTATTTGTATACTGTATGTATATATTATTTTGATACCCGCATGAATCCATTAAATATGTAAAAACGCCTTCACATACTGTATCTCTATAAAGCGGGTTATTAGAGTTCTTGAATATATTAATTAATATTTTGTCTAATTGTTTTGTAAAAGCAAGTATTGGAAATAAAGATTTTAGTTCTCCTGCTTTTAATTGAGAGGGTACAAGGTAATTCTTTCCAGATTGTAAACAATTTTTTAACATTTCTGCTGCTTCTTTATTTTGGCAGATTTCAACAAATATATTATTAAATATAATATTTGTTAAATCCATATTGTACTTTAGTGCATTTATAAAAAGACTTCCTTTAAGTCTCTGTTTTCTAAATATGAGGCTAATTCTTTGCTCTAAAGTGAGATTTTGAATAATTTCTAAAATTATCGAATTGAAAATTTTATCTCTTGAGGCGAATATTAGATCAGTATGTTCATGGCTATGATTTACATTACGATTGGTAGTTTGTGTAGTCGGAATTGCCTGGTAAAAACTTAATGCCGATTCTTTAGTAATTCCTTCAGAAAAATGTTTTTGAAAACCATTTCTGGAATTTATTAATGCTGTTTTATCGCTTGTTTTTGACACTGTAAATTACCTATTAATAATTGATAAAAGAAAATTAATAAATAGTTAATAAAAGAAAAATGTCAAGTAAATTATTATCTTTTTGATTTTATGAAAAGTGAAAGATTGTGCATATAAAAACAAAGATAGCTCGTTGCTTGGAATAAATTTTCAAATTTCTTTAATTAGTAAAAAGTAATGTTAAATATATCTAGCTAATCTTGTAATTATTTTTCAAAAGGGGATTTCGTGACCGCCGTTTTTTGGCTTTTTCTTTAGGTGTTCATCGGAATTACTGTTTAATATGAGGTCTATTGATCTCTTTTTACCTACTAAATTGCTAAAGTGATCCTTAACTGGCTTAAAACTTGCTGTTTTCTTATCAACTAGAGTTTTGAGTACATCTCTTTTATCTTCTAATTTTGAAGCAATATTATTTAGCTCGTCTATAAATTTTTGATCTTGAAAATAACTTATGGGAAAGGTATCAAGTAACTCCTGAAGTTTATCTGCAGAGGTAATTTTGATAATGATGTATAGAACCGATCCTTCAAATCTAGATTCTTTAGATTTTTTGCTATGCTGTACTTCAAAGCCCTCTAAATACGAGACTATTTTATCGCAAATAAATTTTTTATAATCGAAATTGTGATGATTTTGAAAAATTAGTTTAAAAGCATCGATTACTTTATCCTGTAGTGCAAGCTGCCTAAATGCTGATACAAAGACTAATGACTTTGTATCGTTTAATGTATAGGTGCTAGCTTTAGCTACTTCCTTGATTAAAGCTGGTTTGAGGGATTCGTCTGCTAAGGCTTTAACAAAAAGCGTGCAGAAAATATAGTTAATCATTTCTAAGTTACAAGAGAGTGCATTAGAAAAAATACTACCCTTGTTAGGATACTTTGCAAAAAGTAAATTTAATTGATTTTCTGTGGAAAGGTTTTTAAAGATTTCTATTAATACTGGGCTTAAATCAGATTGTTTTGATATATTAATAAGTTCTATGAAATCTTTATGATCCTTAAATATTGAGCTAGAAAAAAGTAACGCTTTGTCCTTTGTAATATTTTCATCAGAAAAATACTTAATGAAAAGATTTTTTTTAAGAATTAGTTCATTTACAGTAATAGGTGGAATATTGTTTTGTGGAACGGGATCTGTTAGGTCAATTACCTCTGGGGAAGGTCGATTTGTATTTGATCTTTCTACATGTATATTTTCTGGTAAGTTTGAGATCGGAGCTGTATTAGGTTGGTTATTATTTGTATCAATTTCAATCCCTGATATTTTTGCTGCAATAATAGATTCAATAACTTCTTTTTTTCCATGCAGCTTTGAGGTAATGCGGTTTAATTCTGCTATAAACTCCTGATCATGAAAATAATAAGTAGGAAACGAATTAAGTACAGCTTTAAGATTGGTAATAGGAGTGCTATCAATTATTCCATAAAGAACAGATATAGATTCAGCCTCTTTTTCTGCATAAATATTGTTATTAGGCGCATAAGTGAGTATATATTTTAAAAAACTATCGCAAACAGTTTTTTTATAATTTTCGTTATCAACATACTTAAAAATTATATTTAGATTACCTAATAAATTATTTTTAGAGCTAAGTAATACAATGGATGAAACCAACCTTGGGTATTTATATGACCTTAGCGTATATGTGGAGGTTTTTGATAGCAAGTCAGATAAAATTTGCGAGGTTTTTTTATGCTTTGTAACATTCAGTAAAATTTCAGAGAATATATGTTGAGATAATTCACTGTTATTAAAAAAAGCATTAAGAATAATTGAATTTTTTTTATAATCCTTAGTAAATGTTAAATTTAATTGTTCTTTTATAGATAGGTGGCTAAAAATTTCTATTATAATTGGGTTGCAATTAGAGTGGTTAGAAAGGGTTGCTATATCTTGAAATTCCTGTGACCTTATACTATGGTTTTTTGGATTCATAGCTGCCGTGGCTTTCTGATAAAATTGTAATGCCGAATCTTTAGTTATTCCATTGGGAAAATAGGTTGTTAAAAAAGAGGTGCCTAAATTTTGATTAGCTTCTTTTTGATTCGTGTTGTGTATTTTATTACCACTATGAGACTTTGACATTTTGCAACCTGTTAAAATTTTGAATTTACTTTATAAAAAATGCCGTATTTAATGAATGTTAAGCAGCGCAATAACAGCTTATTAATCCTTTTTCTGTGTCTGTGTATCATAATTTCCCTTTTACTCCGCTTGCATAATCAGGATGTATTTTTTCAAAATGTATCATTTGTCTGTCAATGATCTCTTTTGGCACGCCTTGCATAGAAGCAGCAATATTGCTATAGAGCCTGTCTTTTTGAGCATTATCAAATAAATTCCATAAGTTTCTTGCCTGAGTATAATCATCTACCATTCCAATGCCTGAAGGGTCACGGTGATTATACCTGTCAGCATTGCCATTAATTTTGAGCGGCGGTTCCTTAAATTCTGGTTTTTCTTCTGCTCCATCAAAAGAATTAGGTTCATAATATGCATCTTTGTTACCTGATTTGCATCCTATAAAATTCATTGATCCGTCCTTATGATAATGATGCACAGGACATTTTGGCTGGTTTACAGGTAATGACTCATAATGCGTACCAAGTCGGTATCTATGCGCATCAGCATAGCTTAAAATACGAGCCTGAAGCATTTTATCAGGTGAAAAACCAATACCAGGCACAATATTACTAGGCGAGAATGCAGCTTGCTCAATTTCATTAAAATAGTTTTCAGGATTGCGGTTAAGTTCAAATACACCAACTTCTATAAGTGGGTAATCTTTATGTGGCCAAACTTTAGTTAAATCAAATGGATTATATAGGGTCTTTTCAGCATCCATTTCTGGCATTGCCTGAATATACATAGTCCATTTTGGGAAGTCTTTTTTATCTATAGCATTATATAGATCTTCCTGATAAGTTTCGCGTGATTTACCTATTACTGCTTCGGACTCGCTATTAGTAAGGGTTTTATGACCTTGCTGCGTTTTAAAATGAAACTTCACCCAAAAGCGTTCATTTCCATTATTCCACATGCTATAAGTATGAGAACCATAGCCATTCATAAATCTTGGGCTTACTGGAATTCCGCGATCACTCATAAGCATGGTAATCTGATGTAATGCTTCAGGCGATAGGCTCCAAAAATCCCATGCTGCTGTAGAGCTTCTGAGGTTAGTTACAGGGTGACGTTTTTGCGTATGTATAAAATCAGGGAACTTCATAGGGTCGCGTACGAAAAATACCGGAGTATTGTTTCCTACTATATCCCAGTTACCTTCTTCAGTATAAAACTTAAGGGCAAATCCTCTAACATCGCGTTCAGCATCTGCTGCGCCCAGCTCACCTGCTACAGTTGAGAATCTTGCAAGCATTTCAGTGGTTTTTCCAACTTTTTCAAACAGTTTAGCTCTGGTATATTTTGTTATATCGTTAGTTACGGTAAATGTTCCAAATGCGCCCCATCCCTTAGCATGTACAACTCTTTCTGGGATTCTTTCTCGGTTTTGATGAGCTAATTTTTCAATTAAGACATGATCCTGCATTAACAATGGCGCACGTGCGCCTGCACTTAAGCTATTTTGATTGTCAGCAATTGGCATCCCTGCGGTAGTAGTAAGTGTTGGTTTGTTGCTCATATGATACCCATCTAAAAGATATTTCAAACTAAAGTTATGTTAGTTAAGTTTACAATAAACCTTAGATGGGTGTCAATTTGATATGGGTTAAATTATTAATATATTTGAAATTATATGTTCTTAAAGACCTATTACCTGCTATAAAGTCGACAAAATTACTTGCTTTTAATCCAGATAAAGCCACTTTTTTAATTTCAGGTTTTAATGGGGCTTTAGTATCTGCTTCAATTTTGCTTAAATGTTTATTAATAATAGCAGTATTTGCTTTATTACCAGTTGCTCCTCTGAATAATAAGTTTAGAGGTCTTAGGAACATTTTTTTGAATTTGAAGTTTTTCTTTTCGAGCATATAGTTCATACCAGAGCTAGCTAAATATGACAAAGAATATCTTGCTATAGTATTGTTAAACGCACCGCCGACAAAAGGTGAAGCCATGTTTAAAGCATTAGAGAATAAATAAGCTACACCAATTCTACGAGTTAAATTATGAGCGAAAATACCAGCTTGTTTAAGTGATGGTAAAGCAAAAGACCATGCATTATCGATTGTAGTTTTATGTTTTTTAGTGGCATATTGCATTGGGGTGAGTTTACTATCATTTTTTGCATTCACATTAGCACCCGCTTTAATTAAGCTATCAGCAATTAATGTATTATTTCTAGCAAGGGCAACATGAAGAGGGGTGTTATTATCACGATCCAGAATGTTTAAATTAGCTTTGTTAGCTATTAGTAAGTTGGTAATAGCTAGATTGCCTGTAAACGCCGCATAATGCAATGCTGAATATTTTATATCATCCTGCTTGTCAATAGCAGCACCTCTTGCAATAAGCATTGATAAAATGTCTTGCGTATCATAATGAACTGCATACATAAGAGGCGTTAAATCATATGCGTTTGGTAAATTAATATCAGCACCTTTATTAAGAATAAGTTTTGCTAACTTAAATTGCTTATGTTTAATTGAGTATAAAAGTGGCGTAAGTCCATTTACATTGCTATTGATTTCAGCGCTATCACCATCCAAACCTATAATATATTTCATTAAACTTTTTAGATCGTCGTCTGTTGGATTTTCTTTTATAAAATCAGATATAGCCATATTTATCCCCTTAATTACTTATTAAGGTTGTCTATATTCCTTAAATGCTGAAGTTGCAAGGAAAAAATCTGCTTTTGTGCTAGTTTTGAAAGGATGTTTTTTAATTTCTTTTTCAACAAACGATGAAACTGGCTGCTTAGAATTAATCTGGTTCTGAATAAACTGGTTATCTGCCTCAATATTTCTCACATTACTTAATAACAAATTTAATGGAGTAGCTAATTTATTATTGATATGTAGTTTGTTTTGATTGTCCAGAAAATTCCCTATTTTAGATGCTGCCATTACTGAAGCAATATCTTGTAAGATTTTTAAAGATATTATTCTGTTTAAGAAGGGTACAGATGAAAATATAAACTTAAAACTACAGAATAAAGCGACTCTTCTTGCTGAAGCAAAAGCAAACTTCCCCCAGTTCTTTAAGCTTTTGAAATTGTTATGCCTGGCTTTGTCTAAATTATATCCAAATAGTGTGTCAGTAACGTTTTCAAGTATGGTTTTAGAATTATGTCTCTCTTTTAAATGAATACTGCCACCTGCATTTATAAGTTTATTTATAATAATGTCGTCACCTCTGACTAAAGCTCTTTTAAGTACACTCATGCCAAGGTCATTAACATCATTAATCTTTGCACCTTTTTGAATGAACTTATCAACAACCTCATCTGAACACCACTCAATTGCGTAGTATAAAGGAGTTATATAAAATGTAGTTTGTGCATTTACATTTGCATTATGATCAAGTAAAAGGTTAAGTATCTCATTCTTTTTTTGATTATATTTACTATATTCACTAATTGAGGCTAAATGCAGTAATGTGAATTTAGACTCATTGTCACAGAAATTAACATCTGCGCCTTTTTGTAGAAGTTTTGTTAGTAAAGCAATGTCTCTAATTTTTATTGCATAAGAAAGTGCATTATCCTTCGATTTAATTGCATCATCAAAGTCCTGATATTCATAAAATTCAGGTGAATCATCAGGAATAGTATCGAGGTATGCAAGCAATGCCGCAGAATTTGCAGAAGTTGCAGGATATATTATATAATCTTTAAGACGCATGAGTTATACCTTAATTAAATGTTCTTTTATGGTTGTCTATATTCTTTGAATGCGGGGGTAGCGAGCAGTAAATCTTGCCAGTTAAATTTTCCAGGGTGCTTCTGAACTCTATTTTCAACCATGGCTGCAATAGGTTGTTGCGCCTTTTTAACATTAATTATGTTTTTAATATATGTAGTATCTTCGGTTTTATGGTTCACGCCGCGAAAAATAAAATTAAGAGGTGATGCAAGCACACTATCAAAATGTATAAAGTTATTTTGATCAAGTACTGTACATAGTAATGATGTTAAAAGGTATTTAGAAGCAGTGTATAAGCTGTTTAATACTTTTGAATGACCTAAAAAGCTTTTTTTGCATAAATTGCTTAAAAGAGGAATGTTGCCAAATACATAACTAAAGCCAATATATACTAAAGCACGTCTTGCTGCAGAAAACGCAAAATTACCCCAATTCTTAAGGCTTTTGTAGTTATAGAAACGATCTTCATCAAGTTTTTTCCCAAATATTTTATCTATAGCAACGTCAGTGATTTCTCTCATATCTAGGTTTTTCATGTATGGATTTGCACCACCCTGAATGAGCTTTGTAACAATAGCATCATCGCCTCTAAGCATAGCATTTGTTAAAATGTACATCCCATCTTTATCGAATTCATTGAGTTTAGCGCCTTTTTGGATGAATTTATCAACAACTTCTGGCGAACACCACTCAATTGCATAGTGTAAAGGAGTAGCTCCAAATGTATCCAGCGCATTTACATCAGCGTTTCTGTCAAGTAGCAGGTTAATTATAAGATTGTTTTCCTGAAAAGTAGATTGATCCGCAAAAAATGAACTAAAATGTAATAAATTGAACGAAGTTTTATCTTCACAAAAATTAACGTTTGCACCTTTTTCAAGTAGCTTTCTTACAATATCAACCTGACATGTTTTAATCGCATAGGTAAGTGCATTATCGTTATTAACGCCATTAGGAGTGTTATATTCCTGATATTCATAAAATTCAGGTGAATCATCAGGAATAGTATCGAGGTATGCAATCATTGCTGCAGAATTTGCGGGCGTTGCAGGATGTATTATATAATCTTTAAGACGCATGAACGTTACCGTAGTTTAATATTGCGGTTTATTATACCTATAAATTAACTGTTTGTCAATAAATTTATGATATATTAACCTGGACGTTACTAAGTAACAGCTGTTCTTTAAGTTCTGCGTGCAGTCTTTCTAAGCCGTTTTCGTTAAATGACTCAAATCTAATAACAAGTGCAGGCTGGGTATTAGATACTCTAAGTAACCACCATCCATCATTTGTATCGACTCTAAGTCCATCAATATCAAGGAAATTTGCTTTTTTTGTAACTAGCCTTTCTCTGATTTCTTCAATAACATCAAATTTTCTATCATCTGCACATTCTATGCGTACTTCAGGAGTAATAAAACTTTTGGGAAGTTCATCAAAGTCGCTTGAAATATCGCCGCCCTGACTAATAATTTCTAACACCCTTATTGCGCCATAAATCCCGTCATCATATCCAAAATATTTATCGGCAAAGAAAATATGGCCACTTACTTCGCCAGCAAGTTTTGCTTTAAGTTCAGGCATTTTTGCTTTAATATTTGAATGCCCAGTTTTCCAGAGTAATGGAACGCAGCCCAAATTTGCTATGTAATCGAATATAACCTTACTTGATTTAATATCAAGAATAACGCTCATGGATGGGTTTTTCTTTACCATAAATTTAGCAAATATAGCTAGTAATTGGTCGCCTGAAAAAATTCTGCCTTTTTTATCCACTACAACAACGCGGTCAGCGTCACCATCAAGTGCAATACCTACACTACAGTTTTCTTTTATCACAAAATCAATGAGTTGCTTAAGATTTTTGTGAACTGTAGGATCTGGATCATGACCAGGGAAGGTGCCATCAATTTTACCATTTAAAATGTAATGGGTACCTGGCATAATTGAGCTTAACGCCTGAACAACCTTAGCGCCAGAGCCATTAGATACGTCCCATGCTACTTTAAAGTCTGTGGTGCCAAATGTAGCAGAATTGTATAAAGTGGTAACGTAATTGTCGAAAGTATTAGAATCATAAATACGCTTTCCAGTAGCCATAATTTTGCCCTGAAAGCCGTTTTTCATGATGGTCAGTAATTCTTTAATTTGCTCACCGTAAAATGGTTTTTTACCGAATACAAATTTAAAGCCGTTATAGTCAGGCTGATTATGTGAGCCAGTAATCATTATTCCATGTTCAATATTCGACGTATTGGTAGAATAATAAAGCATAGGAGTAGGACACATGCCAATATCAAATACATCCACCCCAACAGAAGTGATCCCGTCAACCAGCTCTTTAAGTAGCATTGGCGTACTCATTCTGCCGTCATACCCTATACATATTTTACGAATAGGACTGTTATTAACGATATACCAGGCAAAAGCTTTGCCAATGTAATAGGCATCCTGAGCAAATAGGGTAGTGCCTATAAGTCCGCGTATGTCATATTCTCTGAATGTTGTTGGATTTATGTAGTGGGAGTAGACGTCTTCTAGCACAGCGAAGCTCATACATAAGATGTTAAATATAATGGGGCGAGCTATGGGAATCGAACCCACGACCCTCAGAACCACAACCTGATGCTCTAACCAACTGAGCTAAGCCCGCCATTATGCCGATATAACCGTAGTTAAATCTGTACTTCAGTTTTATATGTTATAGCCAAATTATAGTCAAGCTTAAAATCACATAAAAACACCATTTTTTTAGTAAAAAACAGTGTTTTTTATAATTATTAAGTTTTACATGTCTTTTGAAGAACTTTTATTGTTATTATTAAGTTTTAGTCTTTTAACATGGCTTGTTTCTTCTGGTGATTCAACTTCAGAGATTTTCCTTTTCTTAGATCTATTTGGCTGAGTTAATTCAATATGGCTGAAATTTAAGTATTCACCAATGTTTTCTTTTATCTCATCAGGTAAATTTACAAATATTGAATTTTGATTTTCAAAATCATTTACTGTTAGTCCTGGTTTATAGTTTTTAAGTATCTTTTTCAGCTCTTTGTAAACTTTATTGCCATTGTTGGAGTGCTTCTGAAATAACTTGATTATAGTTTTTCTATTGTTTGTTAGAATTTCATCAGCTGCTTCGGGTTCTAAATTATAGCTCTTAAATTTATGTATAAGACCACTTATATCATTTTTGAAATTTGGTTGATGAGTATTATATAAATCTACCCACACCTGATGTACTGGGGCAAGTTTATTTTTCCAGGCATTATTGATGGTAATATTATCAGGGAAGTTACTAAGTATATAATCAATACTAGAATACTGGCCATGTTGACATAAGTGGTGTAATATTTTGCAATCATTTGCAGTTAAAAGTTTCCCCGTTTCTCTTGTACTTAAAACTGTTTCCAAGAACTGAAGTCTTGCTGTTATCCCTTCTTGTGATTCATACAAATCTATGTTATCTATGATCAATTGTTGTTGATCTGTGGACGCCATATTCCAAAAGAACATCAAATTTTTATATGTAGTACAATCATTAAAAAGTGATCGTTCCATTAAAAAAATATTTTTCTCATTGTCACTAAGTCTATTCCAGAATGAAGAAACAAAATCTAAATTATAGCTATGCCATTCATGATGAGGTGTATTTAGAATATCTTTCTTTATTATATCAAATCCAATCTCAAGTAAAAACAATGAGCCTTTAGTGTCATATTTGCCAATTTGTGTTAAGGCGTAACAAATTGATAGGTCATCGTCATTTTGAAATGTATCAATCGCGTTGAGTACAAACTCATGATAGTCTTGAGGTATAATATTATTCCATAAATACCTTGCAAAATTTATATGACCTTGTTGTATGGCCTCATATAAAAACTGATTTGAACGTTTGTCAGCACCTTCCCCATCAGGAATATAGGAAAGAACCTTATCTTTTATGTTATTTGGTGTAATGCCCCAGATGAATTCTGCCATTTGCTGATGTCCCAAATATGCTAATTTATTGAAAAGATCGGGAAAATAATTATAAAGAGTACCCTTAAAGTTTGTGTCATTCATGATTTCATTCTTTTCAAAGTGCGAGTAAATATGATTAGCTAGCTCAGCATCTCCACGGCAACAAATATCATAAAAAATTGCGGTTTTTTCACTTATACTTTCTTCGCGTATACTTTCTTCGCTTATGCTTTCTTCGCTTATGCTTTCTTCGCTTATGCTTTCTTCGCTTATGCTTTCCTCACTTGTATTTTGCTCATTTGTAGTATGATGTGTAAATAAATTGATTTTATCTTCTGCGGACGTACAGAAATCCCAAAGATATTTAACCAAGGCTTCGTCATTATTTTGAATTACATCCTTAAAAATATTGAATTTTTCAGCTAAGTCTGCTTTGTTAAAACTTTCTATTAAGTCGTGATGTTTTTCTAACATATCAAAAACCCCAAAAAGTTAATTTATTAATATTGTAGCAAAAAATGTTGTTTGGGTCAATGTAAGGCTAATCTATAGAATTCCCTGTATTTTGTTTTTTATTGCTGCTTTGTTTTTCTTCTTCAATTTCAGTAAATTTACGTTTTTTTGTAATGCTACTTTCAACATCTTGTACTGTATTACGCGTGCATTTTATATCTCTAAAAAAGTCATTAGGGTGTATGTCCAAAAACTTTAATATTTCCCCCATTGCATCGCGATCTAACTTTCTTAAGTGCGAGTCGTACTCAGTAAGAGCAGCTACTACTTTTTTAGAATTAGCTATAATTTCCTGAAGAGCCTCAAATGTGATGTCTTGTGAATGGTGCTGGTGGTACATATTTAAAGTATACTGATATTGCGACGTTGTCTGTAAAACCCGATTAATATCAAAACCTTCAGCATGTAAATCAATAACTAATGTGGCAATTTCCCCGCCAAATGTATTAAACAAATAAGCTGTTTGATTAAAGCTATAGCCTAGCATTTTACAAATGCTCACTAAATCTGCAACTTTTTTAAATTTTGATACGTCCGAGGCGAATGTTTTTATGATATATTCAGCCTGAGGTATTGAGTAGCCTGCCTTGTAACAATTCCATATTAAAGTAGATACTTCTTCTCCAAATATTGCTTCTTGTGAGTTATAAAATTCTTCATATGTAGCAAATTTACTTCGATCAGAACGTGCATTGTTAATTGAGTCTATGATTTCAGGATTTGTAGGGTCTTTTGATAAAAGAAAGTTCATCATATTAAAAGGACAATCGGCAATTTCTTTGAAATATATTTCATTTTCTTCTTCAATAATTAATGCCGCTAAAAGCTGTGCCTCATTATTATTAAAATTTGCTCCATATTTTGAAAAGGCAATATCCCAAATTTCTTTAGCAATCTCGTACTCATTTTCCCAGCAAAAACGGAGGAAGCAATAAGATATAATTTTATTTCCATTCTCATCTGCCGATATAATTAAAGTAATTATCTCTTCTTTCTGTGCATTATTACATAAAGACCACCAAAATTTGCGAAGGAACTGATTGCCAAGAGAATAGGCAAATACATCAAAATTATTATCCTCAAAGATTATATGTTTTAGATCTTCCGGAATCACTGACCATAACCATTTTACAAATTTAAATTTAATGTATGCAGATGTTTGATAAGAAGTTTCATCTATTTGTGCTAAAGCTAAAATATTGGAGTTAATCTCTAAATCTTTGAAGTCAGATCTTTCTGACAAATTTTTAATATAATATTTAAGTTCCTGAGTGTTTTTAAATAAAAATTCTTTATCATCAAATAAATCATATATTAATTTAGCAGTTACCAATGAATGTTGTGTAGTGGATTGCTCGCATAAATGTAAAAAGAAATGCAAATATAAATCCTTAAACTCATTAAGTGAATCATTTGCCTCGCAATCTAGCTTATAGGTATTTAAGCAACTATAAATAAAATCATGTTTTTTAAGTGATTGAGCATGGATAAGTATCTTCAGTTTATCTATATCTTCAAAATTTAAAAATTCCTGAAATTCTGAATTTTCAATTTCTGCAATCTGTTCACTTAATTCTTTATTTTTAAAATAAGTTTTTGTCCATGTAAGTAATTCTTTTTCAAAACACTCCTCTATTGCAGGATTGTATAGAGATTCCTGAATTAGAAAGTCTTGTTTTTGACTTGGTAGCGCATTAAAAAACCATTCAAGTGTACTTTCTGGAATAAAGTATGTTATAAGTTCATTATTTTTATAAAGACTTTCAACTATATAATCCATTTCTTGTGGAGTAAATTTATCCCATATTAGTTTTAGGAGGGCAGGGTTTTCTGCTTTTAGCATATTGTGCATATATGATGTTTTGGGGATTAACCAACCTACCGCCATGCCTTTTTGTACGAAGTGCCCCATCTTATAATGTTGATCGATAATTTTTTTTAAATTGTTTTGTGACTTTTGCAGCTGTTCAATTTTAGATGCTATTTCATCTTTGTTATCATCATTAACAACATGATGTTCAAGATCGTTAAGATTATTAAAAATTTGAGATTGAGCGTTGTATAAGTTTGTTGCATTAGAATAAATTTTTTCTGATTCAATGCATAATTTTTTAATATGCTTTATAACATTATTAGAAATAATATTATTACATAAAAAACTTATATTATCAGATTCATTTTTAGCACCCTCATTTAAAAAGTATGATGCATAACTGCGAAGCACATAGTTTTCTTCGTCTTCATTTTTAAATACTGTCTGTTCTATAGTTTTTTTAATAAATAACGCAAGTGAGTGGTTTTTATTTTTTGCAATATCATCTATTACCTGACACTTTTGTTGCATGGTGAGTGATTGATAAAGCTTTGTAGCTTCATCAATTTTATTGTCATTAATTAAATCAATTAATGTTTGATACATTTGATACCTTAAATATATTGGTGTGAAATTTTAAATTATATTAAAATATTATCAAATTTTAAGCAAAATGTCAATATAATATTAACTATTTGTTAGCTTTATATTGACATTTGCTCTTTTTATGAGGTCTCTTGAGGTTTAATTAGTTGTGAATTTAACTTATCTTAAAAACCCTTGAAGTCGCTTGTCTTTTGTTTTTTATTGCTGCTTTGTTTCTCTTCTTCTATTTCGGCAAATTTACGTTTTTTAAGATTTTCCTGAATTTCTATTTCCATACGGTAATCTTGAACTGTAGTTATTGTATGTCTGTTAGATTGGAAAGATAAATCATTAGGGTGTACATTTAAATGTTTTAAAATTTCCCTTCTAATATCGTTAGGTAAATTTCTAATTGGCGAACTTTCTTGGTTTTCTCTAACAAAAAATGTTAATGAAGCTTTAGTAAGGTTGCTTACAAGTTCTTTAAATTGTTCTAAATTAATCCCTTCTGGGTGATTCTTAAGGTATGAAGCCAGACTATATTGATATTTAGGAAGTAGGTTAAGAACATCCGCACAATTATAACCTTCTGTGTGTAATTCCATAATTAAAGTTGCTATTTGATGACCATATATATCAATAAAATAACATGTTTCATCAAGTGTATAATCTAATTCATGACAAATAGTAATAAGATCTGCAATATTTATTATTTTTTGTACCTCTGGAGAATCTTTGAGCTCTGAATTAGCTGCAGCTTGAATTTCTCTAGAGTATTTATTAATAATATTGTTTGTTTCATTTATGCTATAATTTGCTTTATAGCAGCTCCAAATCAATGCTGATACATCCTCTCCATATATTGCTGTTTGAGCAGTATTAAATTCTTCAAAACTTAAGAATCGCTCATTATCTGCTCTATGATCGTTCAGAGTATCAATTATTTCAGCATTATCAGGTGATTTTGCTAATAAAAAGTTAATCATATTAAAGGAATATATTAATATATCATCTGTAATGTCGTTGTTCATGATTAGTGTTAATAACTCTTCCGAATTATCTTGAAGTTCTTCGTGTCTTAAATCCCATGCTATATCCCACATCTCTTTAGCAATTCTATAGTCATTTGATTTACACAATTCTTTGAACGCCATTGGAATAACTGTATTGTCTCCAGGTTGCTGTGTCGTCATAAGCTTAACAATTTCTTCTTTCTGTTCATCAGTGCATATTGACCACCAAAATCTCATTAATGGATAATTATAACTAGAATAATCAAATGCTTTGTAATTATTATCTTTAAAAATTTCGTGTTGTATTTCTTGCGGAATAACAGACCAAAGCCATTTTACAAATATAACTCTATTTTTAGCTGCTAAAAGTTTATCACTCTCAGATTGAGTACTAATAAAAGATAAAATATTATGTTTAGTCATTGAATTTAAGATGTAATATTTATCTTTTACTGCTATACGCTTTAGATTTTCTACAAATGAACTGGAATTTCTAAATACCATGTTTTTATCTTGGCAAAGATCAAATGTAAGTTGAGCAACTCTCAAAGAATCTGGTTTATGTGAATTAGCACATAAGTCAATAAAGAACAAGAAGTAAAAATCATTGAACTCATTAACATCAAATTGCAAATAATTATATAGACAACGATAGATAAAGTCATACTCTTTCAGTTCAATAGCAAATTGGAGTAATTCTAATTTATTATCGTGTGAAAGATTGATAAACTGCTTGAAATTAAATGATTTAATAGCTTGTATTTGTTTAATTACTGCTAGTTTTTGAAAATATTTTTTTATTCCATTGGGTGGATATTTTACAGATAATAGTAAATTTTTTTGTTCTTCGGATATTTGAGTTAAGATAAGATTTGCAAACCAGTCTAAAGTCCTTTCATCTGCTTGGTCTATATAATAGAAGTTTTGCATGACAATCGAATCCTTTGCTTTTTGGTCAAAGCTCTCCCATATCGATTTTAGCAATGATATATTATTATGTTTTAACATTATATTAATAAATGAAAATGCATTTAATTGATTGGGACTATCATTTTGTATTAACAAAGTGCTTTTAATTTCTTTATTAAGCTCAGCTTGAATTTCATTAATTTTTTTATTAATTGACTCAATTTCAGAAGGCTCTAGCTTATTAACTGGTTGAAAAGTTATAGATCTAAGTTGGAAAAATTTGTTGATTTAAATTAGTGATCCTTGCAAATTGATTTTCTGAATCTAAACACATTCTTTTTATAACTTGAATAATTTGATCGCAAAGAATATGATTGGTCAGGAACTTTATATAACGTGAATTTTTCTGAGTGCTTTCTTTTAAAAATAATTGTGCATAATGTGCTAAATGTATTTCGTCTTCTTGCTCAATTGAATCCTTAATAAATTTTGCTAGCTTTATATTTTGAATTGATGCTGTATCAATTAATAACTGCATTTTTTGTTCAATTGTAAGTGATTTGTAAAGCTTCTTAGCTTCTTCAATTTTATTTTGGTTAATTAAGTCTAATAAATTTTTGTACATTTCATAGCTCGAATATATAATAAAACAATAATATTAACATTATATTAAATTATATTGAAAATGTCAATAAATTATTAATTTCCTATTAATTCTTTTGAGGCGGCTAAGCATGAAAGTCTGGCAATGACCTGATATGAATAGCTTTCCTTTTCATTTATGCCATCTTTGCTAAAGAACATGCCAGGTGAGTTGAGGTTTGAAGTAGCGTCTTTTCGTTCATTTACCCTTAAAAAGGTTGAAACTGGCTGACCGCCAATTAAATAAACCATACTTTCGGCGGTTAGATCATTATATGTCGTAATGGTTGGTATTCCTTCTTGTATTAAAACAGCAGTATTTTCAATACCTTCTTTAAGTGTTGCCATTTTTTTACGAATATCTTTGTTAATATCAAAGATTTCATCGGGGTTGTTGATACTCATTACTCCCATACCGTATGTACCTTTATCAGCTTTTATAAACAAATATGGGGCATCAGAAATATTAAGTTCGGTATATTCCGCTTTAAGTTTTTCTATTAAATCATGGGAATATTTAGCAACGCAGTCAAGACCTGATTTTTCTTTGAAATTAACGCATCCGCAAGATGTAACAGATGTTGAAATGTATCTATAGTCAATTCCAATACATTCTGAAAACTCTTGAGCTACCTTATTATAAGCTTCAAAGTGCTGAAGCTTGCTTCTATTGAACCAGCCAAAATCCTTTGCAGGTATAATATTTGTAGCATTTTCAAGCAGGGAAGGTACGCCATTGGAAAGATCATTATTGAGAATAATAGTATCAAACTCATTAATATTGCCTATTTTGCTATAAGTAATTGAAGCGCCTGAATTTCCTGTGAGTAGTGCGCTTTCTTCAAGATCGGCATGGGTGATTGTAACGTCAAAATCAGCAAGAATTTTGCTTAAATTGATTATGTTATCTATGTAAAACAGGTTCCTAGAATGACTTTCTGCAAATAATAAGACTTTTTTTGCATTTGGGAATAGGGCGGTAATATAGTTTTTTGCATAGTGTCTGGCAGTTTCAATTTCTGCATCTGACAAATTATTAAAGCCAGCAGGGAATATGTTGTTATCAACTGGGGCAATCTTAAACTGTGACCTGCGTATATCTACGGAATTGTAAAAATGATATTCAAAATTGCGCGTCTTAAACCATTCTTCTATCTTCGATTGGTTTTGATAAAAATAATCAATAAGGTCAGAAGAAGTAAAGTTTACCAATGTTTACCTGCCAAAGTTATAAATGCATAAAAGAGAAATAGCGGCCGTTTCAGCCCTTAAAATAGTCTCACCTAAAGATATAGGGTTAAAATTTGGATTATTCAATAGCAGATGCTTTTCTTTTTCGCTAAATCCACCTTCACACCCTATAAACAGATGATTAGTCATTTGTGTTTTGCTAATAAAATCAGTAACTTCACGTTCAACAGCTACTGTAATTTTATTATTAGACTTAAGCAAATCTTCAAATGTTATTTGCTGGTGTAAAACAGGTGGGGTGAGTCTCTCACATTGCTCTGTGGCATCTATTATATAATGATCAAGCTTATCAAACTTTACGTTAGCTTTATTAGTATATTCGGTAATAACAGGGACTAAATGCGTAACATTAAGTTCGGTAGCTTTCTCAATCATAAATCTTAGTCTATCTTGCTTTATGAGTGGAAAATATAGCCATAAGTCTAAGCTATTCTTATCTTCAGGGCTGATTTGCTCAAACACCTCTAAGGTTACGCGCTTTTTATCTTCGCTATCGATTTTAGCCAAAAATTCACCCTTACTATTAAATACCCTAATTATATGACCTTTTTTAAGCCTCATAACATTTGCTATGTATATATATTGCTCGCCTGTAATTTCTATAAAGCTATTATGCTTTAAGCTGGTTGCTACATATATTCTCGGGTATTTATAGTATTCCTTCATTATAAAGTGAACCCTAAGATTCTAAAGGTTTCTTTCATATGTGGGAAGATAGGTGCTGTAATATCAATTAGCGTTTTATCCATCAGCTTAATATTGCGCGCGTGTAGATGAAGTTTTATGTTAAGTCCATCAACAAATGCAGACTCCCCACCATATTTACCATCGCCAAGGATTGGGGTGTTAAGAGCACGACTTGCATGAATCCTGATTTGGTGCTTACGACCAGTTACAGGCTTAAATTCGATTAAAGATAAATCGTTGCCATAATGATCAAGAACGTTAAAAAGGGTTTTTGCGTCTTTTTTCTGTCCCATAACTTCAATTGGCATATCAATTACGCCTTTATTACGTTTAGGTTTTCCAACACATACAGCAAGGTATGTTTTATCTACTTGATCTTTTTTGAACATTGCGCTAAGTCTTACGGCAGCCTGATGAGTTCTGGCTAGAACCAGTACGCCTGAAGTATCTTTATCAAGCCTATGCACAAGTTTAGGGGCTTCTGTAGCATTAAACTGAAGCGCAGGAAGCATGTCATCAAGGCTCATCTGTACCTTGCTTCCGCCTTGTACGGCAATACCAATTGGTTTGTTGATAATGATAATATCTTCGTTTTGGTAAAGTATTGAATCTAAAAGGAATTTTGCTTTTTTATCAGATACTTCCTTTGGGGCTTTAACTGCTTTCGATTTTTCAGGGCTTTCATCTATTGTCAGGAATTTATCAATGCTTATTACTGCACCACTGCTAACCCTGTGGTCTGCCTCAACTCTTTTTTGATCAACTTTAATAAGACCCTTGCGAAGTGCCTTTTGAATTCTTGACTGGATAAGATGGGGGTAAAGTTTTTTTAAATATCTGTCCAGCCTTGTATTTTCGTAGTCAGCTGGTACTGTATGGTTAATAAGCATGGCTTTATTCTAATTTCCTTTTAAATTTGTACACATTTTATATATATTAATAACGCCTCATGCAAACATTATTTTCATTAGGGGTTTTTTCGCATATAAATGCTCTAACCTCTCTGATGCTTTGCATTTGCTCGGCATTTAAATTTTGGGTAGCAATGTTAATAATTCTTTCCTTTGCGCGATTACAATAAGAATCGCTTAGTGTAAGGTCTGCCCCAGCTTCAACCATGCTACGTACGCAGTTTATATCAAAATTGTGTCCTTCGGTTTTTCGCCATGTCCAGTATTGGTTGTAAACCATTATAGGTGTTAGTCCTTTAGGGAATATTGCCTGTTTATAACCATAAAAAGTTGTATTTTTATAAAACCATAACTCTTCAGCAGACCTTGTATTAATATGGTTTGGTGACACTTCAAGTAGGTAGTTTACCAGCTCTGTATAACCGTAAAGACTTGCATAATATAAAAATGTGTTATGTTTTTGGGCGAATTCATCACTTGTAATATCTGTGTAATAGCCTTTAAAAAGCTGAAGTATATTTATTAATGTTATAGCTTCTTCTGGCGAAGCTTCTTTTAAAATTTTTTGCGCTTTATAAATTACATCTAAAAACTCTTCTTCATGAAATGTAAACTCTTTCAAAAAAGCTTCCATTAATGCTACCGAGCATATAGTAGTTGGAATAGTTAATTTAACATTCCAAAATTTTGCTCCATTTTTTATAAGTAATTTTACTGCATTTTCATTTTTCTCAGAATAAGCATATTCAAGCAAAGATGTAGTAGAATCACCCATGGTAAAAGGCTGATTGATATTTACCTTGGTAATATTAATATCATGTAAGAATCCACCAATTTCGTAATTTAACTGAGTATCATCCAGGCCATTACAAATGTAAGTTCCGTTTAACATGCCAACTAAATATTCTTCAGTTAGGGTTTTATCATTGATTTTACTGGCAATTAAATTGAGCTTATGATGAGTATTCCTGCAAAGCTGATCAAATTGGCTGTTAGTATACCAATCTTTTATTATAACAAAGTTGAGATATCTTGATATAATTTGATTGTGCATTTCAAGATATTCTTTATCTGATAATAGACTGGTATCATATTTTTTCTTTAATTTATTCGCAACAGCTGTATAAGCAAGTTTACCGAGTGCATTATACGGGGCGCTTTTGTTATTATGAAGTTTGTTAATTATTAGTTCTAAAGCTTTTTCAAGAGTAAATTTTAAACGTTTGTTAACTTGAGCAATGCTATATACTTCGTCTGTTTCGTTTACAGCAAAATATGACAGAATATGGGCAATCATCTCATCGGGTAAAGCTGATAAATAATCGATAGGTTCTTTTTCTACTTTCAGTCTTTTTAAGGATCTTTCGTCATTTGAATGATCAGCTGCTCTTCTTTTTGACATAGATTTATAACCCTAAATCTCTTTGTGCTTTTTTAAGTATAGCATCTGCAGCCTCAATGTCACGCCAAAGGCGGACTAAATAATCATTTTGAACTTCAGTAGTAGTAACTGCATTAGGTTTATTAATAGCATCTTGCATAAGTTTTGGAGCGGTAGAGACCACAGGCTTAATTTTGTTTTGCAGTAGCTCAAATTCCCTTGCAAAATTTTCTTTTAGAAAATCGGTTACAGAGTTCCGAGAAATAATATCAGCAAGTTTTACGCCTTTTTTAAGCTCTTGCCTGATTGTTTCATCCAGAACCATTTTGATAAAGTTTGTTATAGTTTTATAATCTTTTAAATTCATATTCTTAGTTTCATATGCTATAAAGTGTTCAAATGCCCTGTTTCCATTAGCATCTTTTGCAGTTAAATCAAGTCCTTGTTCTATCATAACATAAAAATCTTTGATTTTTTCATCGTATATACCTGTTGATGGATCTAGTAGGCATTTAATATTATAAGTCATGAAAGGAGTAGTGCCTTTTGCATATAACATATTATCTAGTGAATGCTCTGCATTCGGTAAAGATTGGTTTATGTCAAAGCCCATAGCTATCAAATGCTTTATATTTTCATGTGATGCAAATTTAAAGGCATAAAATAAAGGCAATTTACCATGTTTATTGGCGATTTTAATAACATCATGACCAGCATAATGTAAATATTGCAGGCAATATACATATTGAGTAAGAGATTGAGTAGTTATGAATGTTGGGCTGTTAATTTTAGTAACGGCACTTTCGATTTGATCATTATTAAAATTAAAATGTTTAAATAAATATCTAAATAAATCGGGATTACTAAACTGTATAGCAATACCTAGTTTAGGGTTCCAGTGTTTTGCACCATGTTTACTTAAAAGGCGAATTGCATCCTGGTTGTTATAGTGATGAGCAATTTCAAGTAAAGTTACTTTATCAGAGATCTTTATATCTTCATCCCAAATAAATGCCTTGTTTATATTCACTTTAGTTTTGTAAACATCATGCAAATACTCTTCTTCATAATCATAGTCATCATCAGCCATTTCATATTTATCACCTTTGCCATTTAATATGCTTACTAAGTATTCTTCTGTTAGAGTAAAGCCTTGAATGTGACAGGCGATTAAATTTAGTTTCTCACTTAAATTATTTTCTAGCTGAAATGCGTGAGGATTATCCCCTCCTGTGGTTTCGCTAAAGAAGTGGGGGTATCTTGTAAGAATGTAGTTATGCCATAGCAAAAAAACTTCGTCGTACATGTTGTCTAAATGGTATGGTTTGATTGTACGTTTAGCTACTTTTAATTCATTAAGTATTTTTTCAATTGCCTTTTTTTCAGCAGGTTTGCTTAAATCTTCGTTATACATTGAACAAATTTTTTTATGAAAATTGCGTAGCGCTACCTTACCGATTGCATTGAAAGATGGTTCTTTACCTTTGGAAATATTATTCATTTCAGCTATAATGAGTTTGTTAACAATATCCTTATGCATTTTACTAATTGTTCTAAAGTTCAAAAGTTGCTCTACTTCTGTAACCGAATAACTTACTGCGGTATTAGTAAAAATATCTATCAATATCTTATCTTGAGCTGGGATATTATGTAATATTTTGCGTTTTTTTAAAGCAGGCTGTTCGTTATCGCTAAGGTTTGATGCTGATCTTTTCATTTAAAATATACCGATATATTAATTTTGTATGTTAAATTAATATATTATTAACTTTTTGTCAATAAAAATACATTGACGCAAATGGTTAAAATATTAATATTTATTGCAAAAACGGTATTTTTGATATATAGTTAATATATTAACCATTTGAGATTTTGTATAATCTATGAGAATAAGTTCAGGTTTACAGCTTAGTTCAATAAAATATATGTTGTGTGCATTAGCTTTAATATGCATAAGCAAAACATGTGAGGCGGAATCACGCGATGACATTGTAAATCGCGATTCTAACAGGTGTACTCGCTATTTCTCATATTATGAAACTAAATATCAAATCCCAAACCATTTGCTTCATGCTGTTGCACTTAAAGAGTCGGGTATATACCACCATACAACAAAAAGAACCCATCCATGGCCATGGACTATAAATTATAAAGGGAAGGGCTACTTTTTTGAAAGTAAAGCCGCAGCAATCAATGCAGTTAAAAAGATATTCAGCGGCGGGGACAGATCTGTTGATGTTGGGTGCATGCAAATTAACTTGCTACACCATAAAGATGCTTTTAGATCGCTTGAACATGCATTTGACCCAAGAAGTAACGTAGAATACGGTGCTAAGTTTTTAAGCGGTAATTTTCAAAAAAGCAGTAGCTGGAAGCATGCAGTTGCGGCATACCACTCTGCAAATACACCAAAGGGTGTGCATTACTCCAATAAGGTTCTGTCAATTTGGCGTAAAGAAGGTAAGAAATACGAGGCGTCTTTAAAAGGTCATGATAGCAGAATTACAGTTGCTGATAGTAGTACCGATAAAAGAGTAGTAGCAAGAAGAGCTAATTTTAATAGTTCCAGCGAAACTTTTAACCCTAATCCACGGAAAAAAGATTTTTTCATCAAAGTAACAAGCGAGAGTAAGCAAGCAGAACACAACGCTGTGGCTAAAATCAGTTCAGATACAGTTAAACAATTTAGATCTAATTAATTTTTAATAAATTTGCTCTGGTAAAAATGCAATAAATTTGCAACACTTTGCTTTGAAATTACATATTTTCATATTTTTCAGCAGGTTTTGTATATTTTTAATTTTACAACTTTCTCAATTGCACTAAAATGATTTTTACGCGGCCGAAGATGTACGGAAGGTCGGCTAATTATCTAACAAATATAGGGAGTTTTGTTGTGAACAAAAACGATTTAGTTTCTAGTATTTCTGATCATACTGGTGTTACAAAAACAGCTGTAAATGCTGTAATCGACTCAATGATTGAAGTAATGATTCAAGCTTTAAACAGTGGCGATGATATCAGATTAATTGATCTTTGTACAATCTCTGTTGTTAAAAGAGAAGAAAAAATGGGCCGTAACCCAAAAAATGGTGCGCCAATTAAGATCCCAGCTGCTATTGTTCCAAAAATTAGAGCTACAAAAAGATTTAAAGATGCATTAAACATTAAAAAGAAAAAGAAATAGTTCTTTTTAAGATTAAAAAAAGGGGAGGTATAAAACGCCTCCCTTTTTTTATTAGCTATTGTTCGTAATTAGACCTAACTAAGGGCAGTTTAATATCTGGTTTTTGCTGGTTGCAGGATTGAGCTTTTAAAGGCATCTGCAAAGCTATTGTCTATAAATGCGGCTAATTTAAGGTGAACTTCGTCTGGCAGGGAGTTTCTAAAGCTACTTTCCTTTTTAAAAAGTATAAGAAAACTCGCAAGGTCTGACAAAGATTTGTCATTATCATAAAAATTCTGGGCAATATCAATAATGCTAGTCTTGGTACGGTCTTCATATTTAATTATAAACTTTAGCCAATTTATATTATTACTGCATGAAACAGTATCTTCATCAATAACTTCAGGCGCTAGGTTATATAAATAATACATATGCATTAAATTTCCTGAAATGTCAGATGCAAGCATCAGCTTCTCTAGTCCATCTAAATAAAGTGAATTGAGTAGAGCAGGGTAGAGATATACTTCGTTTATCATCCAGTCGATTACATCTAGTCTGTCATAGAAAAGCGCTGATTTTACAAGTTTAATCGCATGTTGATTAAATAGTGTTTCTCTGTTTTTGCTAATATTTAAAAGCCATATTGCCATTTCAAAGTGACCATTTTTATAGGCGCTAACAATTATTCCAGGCAAAATTTGCTGCACATATAATTTATTGGGTATAAGTTCGTATAAATACTGCGCAATATCAAGCAGCCCATGATAACATGTGTATTCAAAAATTGATGTTTCTTCGTTTTTAAAGCTTAGAATTGAGGATTTTTCAGTTTTTGTATGAAGTTTGAAAGCCTTTTTTACATAACGTAAATCACCGCCTAAGCATATTGAAAGAAAAAACGAATAATCATCATATTTTCTCATGGCATCCTGGATTGCTGATGATTGCGATTCGTAGTATTTAATTGAGTACCAGGATTTTCCCGCTTTTGAAAGCTTGTAAAAAAATTCCGTCATAAAAATTGTACGTACATATTTTTCTTTAGGAATGCTAAGATATTTATTTAAGATATTGATGGTAGCTGTAAATCCTGTAGTGCATGCAATTCTATATGGCTCGCAAATATTTTCTGTTAAAAGATCTTGCGCCTGATCAAAATTTATCTTACTTGCCTTAGCGAGAATTTTATCTACGCTTTCACTTTTTCCAGACTTAACTGCCTCTAAAAGCTTGCTATATACAATTTTAAAATCAAAAGTTTTTGTGGTTTCTTTAGACATAATTTTTTCTGAATCTTTATCTATGTAAATACAATATCTTCCTGGCTAAGTCTAATAAAAATTTCTAACGCCAAAATTTATAAGCTGCAAGTGTTTATCGGTTTCTAGTCTATGCTGATAATTATTACTATAATCGGAAGTAAGACTAGGTCTAAAATGAATATCAATATTATCTAAGAATAATCGATATTCACTTTTAAACGGATTTTTATATGAAGTTACTTTTGTTACGTAAATTTCTGACTTTACTGCATGGATAGGTTGATTTTGCATATAAGCAGATATGTGTGTATAGGGGTTGTTTCCAGTTTTTTGCTCAAATTCATAACATAATTTTAGCCATTGTAAGTATTTATGATTTTGTATAGCAGGGCATTCAATTAACAATGGCTGGTGCTTGATAAATAAATATATTTTACAAAAATCACCTTTTTGAATAGCAGCGTTAAATAATTCTGGTAGATATTCTGTCAAAAATTTGGTATTTTGCACTGTATGATTTTGCAAATGCTTTAAGACCCATTCCAGTAAACAATCGTGATTTTTCTCAATTGCTGCATTGATCATTTCTAAAAAATGTTGAGGAATCAGGGACTTTAGCCAAAGTCCAGCATATAGGCTTGTTGGTCTTTTTTCTTTGATTGCATTCATAATGCCTATGAAATGATTTTTTATGAACTGGCTTTTGTCATTATAAATATTATAAAGCCATATGACAGTATTGAAATGACTTTTTTTGATAACATATCCCAGGAAACGTTCAATATTCAGGCGTAAGGCTTCTTTATTGCCTGATAAATAATATAAAAATTTAGCCGTATCAAGTCTGCCCGTTATATAGGAAACTTCAAAAGCACTCAGGTATTTGCTATCATCATGGTTAACTATTTGGTATTGCTCTTCTTTAGAGTATTCATGAAATAGTTTTTCCGCAATTTTTAAATTACCTGCAAGGCAAATGTCTTTAAAGAAGATAAAGTTTTTTTTGGTTTTTAAGTGTTTCTGTGTATCTTCGGTTTCTGTTTTAAAAATTTCATATGCTGTGGCTGCATGCCCATTTTTACAAAGTATATGATAAAAGCATTCTTCAAATTTCTGAGAAATCCTAAGCCTAAAGGGAGGTGTGGCTTTATCAGCTAAAAAATTAATAATGGCTAAATTCCCATGATGACAAGCCAAGTCAAAAACCTTATAATTATCGGCTGCTAAAAAAGATTCTGCTAAACTTGGATTATATTCTTTAACATAATTGTAAATGAATGTTAATTTAATAAGGTTTTCAGTATAAACAGCTTCTTTGAAAAATTCAAAATATGGGTTTGGTAAGAAGTTGCAAATAGATAATTCCAGGCTTTGACTGTATATTTTAAATAAAGTAAAATCGTTATAGAAAGAGTCTGTTAAAATATAAATTTGTGATTCTAGGTTAGCCCTCTTAAATGTATTTAGTGCAGCTATAACTTCAACTTTATCTAAGCTCATGTCTTTTTCTTAAAAATATATGTAATTTGTTTATTAGAAAGACAAAAGCACCTATAGTCAATATAATTATAATGATCCTATAATTCCATCTTCTGTTATGATGCCATCTAAAATCTGATCAAACTCCTCAGGTGAAAACTCCGCCATTTGGCTGCTAAATGCAACACCTATAAATTTTGGAGATGGCTTAATATGATTGCGATAAAATTCTATTGTTTTATCATAAGCTCCACCGCCATAACCAATCCTGTGCAGATCCTGATTAAAAGCTACTAATGGTACGAATACATAATCGATATCAAGGTCAAATACAGGGTCTTTTGGTTCGTGTATGCCATATTTGTTAACCTCTAGGTACGAATCCCATATTGCAAAGCGTATTTTTTTTGTTTCAAAATTAAATACAGGAAGTAAGGCTTTGCGGCATTTGTTTGATAAATCGCGTATATCCACTTCATTATTAACAGGATAATATAAAGCAATGCTTGCTTTTGATAAATTAATGTTACTTGAGATAATATTTGATATTTGTGTGCTTAAATCTTCAACTTCATGCTTTTTCATAGACTTCCTTTTCATTAGATACATAAAACGTGTAATTTTTTTGGATTCTATCATGAGTGGAGATATATGCAATAATTATATTTAGGGTTGAATGGATTTTTTATGTATGGCTTATTAAAGCTGACGCAGGATTTAGAGTATCAATAACATTTCTAAATGTAAATGAATAATCACTAGATTTTTTATGCTGTCCATTTACAAGATATTCACAGAATTTTGTAGCAATAGTTTCAGAAGATGCATCTGCAAAATGTTGCTTATTGTCTGTTATGTTATTAGACAAAATTCTTGTGTATGAAAATTCGTTATTGCACATTTTATTTACAAAGTTATTTGCAATGTATTCTACTGCATAAGTTCCTGGAATTGCCATAAGCATTAAAAAGCCTCTGCCGCTTATGGCAGTTGGTATAAAAGCGTTGGCAGTAAAAGCAATTGCAATACTGTTAAGTATTATCCCCATAAAATGGAAAATACTGGCAAAGCCACCTGAAAGTATAAAAGTCGCTTTCAAACTTCTGTTGTGCCCAAATATATCGTCATTAATAGACTCAGTCATAACGTCAATGTACATGCTAAAAAATGAGATAGATGAGCTAAGTCTTAGTCTTTCTAGTTTTGTATAATTATTTTTGTTTTCATTAAATAAGCGACCGCAAATTAGATGGTGAATAGATGTTAAAGCGGTACTAATGGCAAGTAAAAAGATATTTGCTTTTTTATATGGATCAAAGATAATCATTAGGGCGTGGTATCTTACAGACTGGCAGAAACCCAAGAGGATTTGAGGCTTAATAAAAGTAAAGGAATTGTTATTCCAGACAGACGCTGCAAGTAAGCTGGAAAGAGCTATAAATGGAAAGCTAAATGATGTAAAAATACTAAAAATAGTAGATAAAGTTACAAATTTTAAAATAAGACCAGTTAAGGCAACAATTTGATCGCGTTTCATAATATAACGAGTAGTAAAATTTTATTTATCAATAATTAACATATTATTTTTTGTCAATGAATAATAAAAGCTAGTTGTATTATGGAAGTGTTTATTTAATATTTACACATAGCGTTATATTTGGTATCAATATAGAAAAACAAGGTAATAAGAATATGAAAGTTTGGCATTTTACTCTGTGCGTTTTAGCATTAAGCTCATGTAATCATGGGATTAAACAGAATTTGGGCTTACTTAGGGAAACTCCTGATGAATTTAAGGTTATTTCTCAACCTGACCTTACAATGCCGCCTGATTTTGATCTGGTTCCTCCGCAATATCCTGTGGAGTCATATAAATTCAATGCTACATTGCCAAATCATAATGATATTAAAGGATTAAGCAAAGAAGAAGAGAAGTTTTTACAGGAAATCGCTATTGCTAAAAAAGATGAGAACATCCGTAATGTAATCTTTATGGAACAAAAGCACGTTGACTATACTACAGATGGAACTGTTACAAAGCGACTAGATAATGTACTCCATCCAGAAAAAAGTAAAACTAAGGTGTTAGATCCAGTAGCTGAAAACAAGCGAATTCAGAAAAATATTAAAGAAAACAAGCCTATAACAGAAGGTGAAGTAGAAAGCGTTAACAAAGAAAAAAGTGTTATCGATAAAATCCTCGGTAACTAAAGGATTATGACGACCAGTAAAATTAAGATTTTATCTTCTAAAACCATCAATTTAATTGCAGCGGGTGAAGTTGTTGAAAGACCAGCATCTGTTGTTAAGGAGCTTTTAGAAAATGCTATCGATTCAGGTGCAACCGAAATTGAAGTAACAATTTCTACAGCAGGTAAAAACCTTATAGCTATTAAGGATAATGGCTGCGGCATGACTAAAGAAGAAATGCAAATTGCCGTTGAAAGATATGCAACCTCAAAGCTTGATGAAGAAGATATCTTTAAAATCAGTACATTTGGTTTTAGGGGGGAGGCACTCCCTTCAATTGCTGCAATATCACGCATTACAATGTATAGCAGACCATCATCACAAGAGTTTGGGAATAAAATGATAATGGAAGGCGGTGAAATCCTTTCTATTCATACATCCCCATGCAGAGTTGGAACTGCAATTGAAGTAAGAGACTTATTTTACGCTGTTCCTGCACGCCTTAAGTTCCTTAAAAATGACAGGTCTGAAACTTCGTATATCATAGATATTTTCAATAAAATTGCCTTGGCTCATCCTAATATTACTTTCAAATTAATGAATGATATAAAAATTCTTTTAAGGTATGAGAGAACTGATTCAACTGATGAAAGAATAAGGCAGGTTCTTGGGGACGAGTTTTTTAACCATTCAATTCAAGTTGCGCATAATCATGGTGAAATGCAAATTTCAGGTATAGTGTCACAGCCAACTTATAATAAAAGAACTTCTACAGAGCAGCATTTTTACATAAACAAAAGACCCGTCAAAGATAAATTCCTGCAAATAGCGATGAAACTTGCATACCAAGATGTAATGGCATCAGATCGCTTTCCAGCTGGAGTTGTGTATATAGCATTGCCATATCATGAAATAGATGTAAACGTTCATCCTGCTAAAACAGAAATTCGCTTTAGGGATAGTGATAATGTAAGGCATGTTCTATCGAAGGCTATAAAAGAAAAGCTTCAACAAAACAGCTTACATTCAATTGAGACTACTTCTAAATCCTTTTTTGATTATGTTCTTAAGACAAAGATTGATAATGTTGAGTCTCAGGAAAATAATGAGGTATCTAGTGCATATAAAAACCTTTACGAGCCAAATTTTAATTTTATAAAGCCAAATCCTGTGTTATTTGAGCCTGTTAAATCAGTAGAAACACACCGACCTGCACAGTCTGTTGTTATTGAAAGACCAGTAAGCTTCCAAAAAACCTTTGATATGCCTGTGCATTATCCACTTGGTCATGCTAAATGCCAAATATTTGGTACTTATATGATTTCAGAAGCAGAAGATAAGATATTTGTTGTCGATATTCATGCGGCTCATGAGCGGGTAATATATGAAAAGTTTAAAAAGGAAGTCGCTGTTGGTGTAAAGAGGCAGAAGCTTTTGCTTCCAGAGGAAATTTTGCTGGATGAAAATAAAATAGCAAATATTTTAGAGAATAAGCAAATTTTTGAAAAATTTGGATTTATGCTTTCAAAATCGCATAATTTTTTACTAATTCATGAAGTTCCCGCTGCTTTTAAAGTTAAAGATTTGGCTAAACTTTTTGAAGATGTAGCTGATGATATTGCAAGCTATAACTTTACAAGCCGTATTGATGAAATATTCGAGCAGTTTTATGAGACTTTAGCGTGTCATACCAGTATCAGAGCAGGTGATAGCTTAAGTATACCTGAAATGAATCAGTTACTTAGGGATATGGAACAAACGCTGCTTATTGATCAGTGCAATCACGGCAGACCTACATACAATACAATAAGTAAAAAGGACTTTGAAAAACTATTTAATCGTACATAAAAAGGAATGCAAATGCTATCTATACCCTTAGTTTTTAGTATATTAATCGCATCTATGGTTATATCTTACTGGGGTATATTCTTTTTACTTAAATACTTAGCAAAAAACAGCATTTTAGATATTCCCAATGAGAGGAGTAATCACAAAGTTCCTACTCCAAGAGGAGCAGGGCTTGCGCTTTTAGCTTCTGTAACTTTATTATGGCCAGTTTTTGGGGCTTACTTTATATATAGTTTTGAATATAATCTGATTATGACTACTGCCGTAGCAATATTAGGCGTGGTATCATTCATGGATGATAAAAAGCCTTTAAAACCTGGGGTAAGGCTTGGGGTTCATATTGCAGTTGCAAGTTTTACAATATTCTTATTAATGCCGCAACGAAATGTACTTTTACCAGAAAATGTGCCGGTACTAGTTGAGAAGCTAATGCTTATTATTTGTATGGCTTATTTTGTTAATATTTATAATTTTATGGATGGCATTGATGGTATAACCGCAGTTAACACAATCACGGTGTTACTTGGTATGTCAGTTTTTGCATATGTCAGTGGCATAGGGGAAAATTATATTTATTTATCAGGTCTTATCATAGGGTTCTGCTTCGCATTTTTAATATTTAACTGGCATCCTGCAAAGATATTTTTAGGTGATGTTGGAAGTGTACCATTGGGTTATTTAGTTGGAGCATTCGCTCTATACTTAGCTTATCACGGTTACTTATGGCAAGCTATGCTAATAAATGCATATTATATACTTGATGCAACCATTACAATATTAATAAGGCTTAAAAATAAAGAAAACATTTTAGAGGCGCATTCTAAGCACTTTTATCAAAAAGCAGTACGGAGCGGTAAGTTTACTGTAAAACAAGCATCTTTAGGGGTAGGGATGATAAACTTAGTTTTAGCATCAATTGCAATAGGTTTTAAATTTATGATCTGAAATCATATTATAAGTAAGTTATATCAGTATTAATTGCTATGTAATAAAAGGTTGGCTGGATATGAAAAGAAAAAGAAAAAATGATGATCAGGTAAGTCCAAGTAAAAAGATCAAAATTGATAATCAAACTTCATTATTTAAAACTAAAGCGCAAAACCTATTGGATTTACCAACTGAGATTTTATTTAATATATTTGAGTACTGTGACAATCAAGTAAGTTTATTTTTTACTAACAAGTTGATCAGGTCTATAGCATTAAAAATTGATAAATTGCCTTACATATCGGAAAATATTACTGGAGTAAATCAAATTGTTCATACAAAAAATTTAATTACCAAACTTGATGTTAGTAATTTTCAAAAGCATAAAAACCCTGTTTACTTAAATAAATTTAAAAATCTTACAGAACTAAAATTAACTTCATATAATATTGCACTACCTGCACCTCAATTTCATCAAAATTTAAAAAGGATATCTATTTACAAAGCAACTACGTTTGTATTTCAGACAAAAGCGGTTATTGTTAATTATTTCAAAAACCGTTATAAAATGAAGTATAATAACGCTGAGGAATATTGTAATAAACATAATGAATTCAAAAAATTAGAATATGCAAGAATTGATGTTGAGCATCTTCCTGGTGAATGGTTAAGTACACTTAAGTATGTTAATGATCTAAAAATTAATTCTAATTCATACTATTATATACCGGATAATATTGAGTTTTCAACAACAAAACTATCTATAAAATTCCCAACAGGATCGCGCATAATCTATCAAAAAACCATTACAGCTTTTAAAAATATAAAAGAATTTAGTTTAGAAGGAAATATAAATTGTGATGATCTTAAATACATACTTGCAGGTTTGCCTAAATCACTAAAGGTTTTAAATGTTAAATGCCCCTATGATTTAAAAAATAGAAAATTAGACTTAAGTCATTTTGACCATGTAGATGAAATCAGGATAGTATTTGATAGTTTCTTTCAAAGAAACAGCATTATTTGGCCTAAAAGTGTAAAAAAAATTGTATCAAAATGCCCATATTTTAAGCCGACAGATAATTTGCAGAATTTAGATAATACTAGAGTTGAGCAACTTCATATTGTGAGTGGTAGGCATGGTAAGCATTCGGCTGAAAACATTAGACTAAAATTTCCTAATGTAAAACAAATTAAGCTAAAAATATTTGCGGACCAAATGCCTGAACTTGATAATTTAAATCAATTTGATCAAGTGATTTTAGTAAGGCTGCAATATGATAATCTCGGACAAGAAGAGTTAAATAAGTTAAAGAAAGAATTTATGAGTAGCCCTGAAAAGCTAACGATTATTGATAAAAGTAATATTTTCGATGTAAATAATAGCGATTACTACTTAGAGGGCAAATTACCTTTTAAAATAAGGATTGACCCTAATAAAGATTATTTAAGACTTGTAGGTTCATATTTTAAGCGCAACAAAACAATACCGATTAATGAGATTGACTTTAACAAGATTAGTAATGCTAATTTTACTAATCTTGTTTTAAATGGTTGTTTCCAGCCTATAAATTTGTTTAACATACCTAAGACTGTAAAGAAAATTGAAATTTATAATTTTGGGGCTGACAAAGAACTTCAACCTGCCATAGTTAACAATATTATATATCTTAATCTAGATGGTAATTTTGAGTGTTTCTATGGAAATACTAAAATTGAAGCAGGCTTAGAAACTAAAAATCTGTTAATTGATGAAGATGATGCTGTTTTCTTTAGAAAATTTATAAACCCAGATTTGCTTAAAGCATTGTACCCAAAATTAGAGTCTGTAAAATTTAGAAATATTAATGATTTTTCAGGAATTGACTTATATCAATTATTGAGAATTGTAAAAGAAGTTGAGTTTCAAGATTGTGATATTTCAAAGATAAATCTTACATTTAATAGCTTTGAAGAGATGATAATTGAAAATAGGACGCTACCTGTAACATTACCTATAAACCTTAGATCTGTTACACTTAATAATAATTTCTTAAAAGAAGAGTTTAGAAAAATGCATCCTGAGTTTTCAGGAAATATTGAAGTAAAAGAAAAGGCTTCTATTAATGTATCATATGACTTAGATTATCGTTCTTTAGAAGATGAAGCAGAAAAAGCCTTTTTAAGTATGATTTGAATTTCGGCAAACTAAAGAAAGGTATGGATTACAATATATTGCAGCAAAGGTCATTGTCACGGCGTCTTCCAGCTTGTTTTGCCTCTATAACTGATCTATAGGTTATTGCATCTGAGTCGGTTACATATCTGTAAATATGCTCAATTATTTCATTAGGAATGCTACTCTTTGAATTGGTATTTATGCTCTGGAAAAGCTCATTTTTTGATATTAGTTTGCTGCATTTTACAATTTGTATAAATCCTTCAATAGATACAGTTTTGTCAGGACACAAAGTTTCTAAACATACCTCGTATTTTTCAAGTTCCCGAATAGTTTTACGTAAAGAAGCCTTTTTCTTGCACATTTTTTCAAAAAACCCCGGAATATCAAGCATACTATATGGTTTCAGCTTCATAAAATAATCAGCATTAATTACAAAGTCTACTACTTTACTGCTGTTGTCAATATTCATGAAATGGTAAATTTCACGGTTATAGCGATAAAATAAATATAGTACTCTAATTGAGCAATTATCATACAAAATAGGGCTGGTGGGATTGTTAATGCTATAAACCATATTAAATTGTACGCCAGGTTCAATAAATTTTAAGAAAACCTCGGTCATATTAACCCAGTTTTTCTCACAGGCATCTTTGAATCTTGAAAAGTTTCTATGAAACAATAACTGTATTCTAAGGGTTTTAGAACTATGATATAATATTGAGTGACAAATACGGTAAAGGTTATGAGTAAAAGCTTGGTGAAATGCGCCAATTTCATCTGTAGAGCCAATAATAAGGTCTTTAGTATTTTGTGACTCTACAGATTCAAGAATTTGGCTGACTAAGATATCATTGCCTTTTTTACAGGCTATAAGAAAATCCTGATACTTAGTCATAAATAATTAATTATTTTGTTTCTTCTGTCATGAACATTCTGAGAATGATATCGGGATCTTCTACCATACCGTTTTCTGTAGGAAGACCTTTTTTAATCATATCAACATATTCCATGCCTTGAGTAACTTCACCGAAAACAGTGTATTGACCATCTAAATGCGGAGAATCATCTAGCATGATGAAAAACTGACTATCAGCAGAGTCTGGATCCATAGCACGTGCCATAGAAACGATTCCACGTTTATGTTTAACTTTTGAAAACTCAGCCTTTTGTTTTTTGCCTGAGCCACCCATACCAGTACCTGTTGGGTCGCCAGTTTGTGCCATAAAGCCTTCAATTACTCTGTGGAATACTACTTTGTCGTAGAAACCTGAGCTTACTAATTCTTTGAACCTTGCAACTGTATTGGGCGCAACATCTGGGAAAAGCCTAATATGCACAATACCGTGCTCAAGCTCCATTATAACGTCATTAGAATCAGCATTTGCCATGTGAGAACTCCATAATAAAGATAGTGTTAATAATATTTTTTTAAACATATACCCCCCATTGTATATAAATTAATCAAGTTTAGCGTTTATAAGATCATGTACTTGCTTAGTAAATTCATCCTTACTTAACCCCAGAGGCAATGCAGGAAAAAACTTAATAGTTATAACACCAGGTTTTTTATAGAAAGCATTTCTACCCCAGCATTTTCCAGAATCAAGTGCTACTGGTATATACCGCGTTTCTACTTCTTTGTAAATCGAATATACGCCCGGGTTGAGTTTTGCAATCTCCCCATGATTGGTTCTTGTCCCTTCAGGGAAAATTACCACTTGTCGCTTGTTTTGTATTCTGTCTTTAGCGTCAAGCACTAGTTTTCGTAGGGATTTGCTACCTGCTGAGCGGTCAACCACTATCATTTTAAGAGCTATAAAAAAGAAATTTACAAATGGAATACGCATTAGTTCTTTTTTTAAAACAAAAGCAGGCTTATCTACAAAGGCGTAAAACATAAAGGTTTCCCATGCAGATTGATGTTTGGAAATATATAATGCATCGCTATTTTTAACGATATTTTCTTTGCCTTCAACCTTATGAGTAATGCCGCAAATATATTTAAGTCCTAAAACTGTTAAATGTGTCCAAATTCTGGAAGGATAGAACTGAATAGGCTTTATTAAAAGGACTGGACATAAGAAAATAGCAACACCAAATGTTACAAAGATAAAATATATATTAAAAATCAAGGATCTGATAAAAATCATTATTGCTCCAATATTAAAGTAATTCGGTAAAACCAAGGTTCACCATACATACTGTAATAATATATTTTAAGTATTCTGTGAATATAAGTTTGAATGTTCCTGGAAAATCCCACCATTTAGCTATTTTAAAATTCTCGGCATTTATGCCTTTCATCTTGTATTTCATGGATTTTGCTTTGATTTTCATAAGGTAGTTACTTCTTGGTACATGATAGTCCGATGTTATAATAAGATTATTTTTGCATCCCTGAAAAGATGCCCAAAAATCTGACTCCACAGCATTTTCAATGGTTTTGGTAGCAAAATAACCCATATGAACATTCACATGCTTAGACTTTATATCATTGATTTTTTTTATATCTGATAAGCTGGTTCCTTCCCATACACCTGAAATAAGCATTTTTTCTGATTTATATTTTTTATGAATATCCAGACCTGCGTCAATTCTGCCTTTGCCGCCTGTAAATACAATTATGCAGTCAAAACCTTTATATGAAAATTTTTCATGAGATATTTCGTCGATATTTCTTACAAAAACGAAAAAACCTATTATAAATGCTACTGATAACACTTGCAAAAACAGTATTAATATCTTTATTCTAACATGAGATAATTTCATTTTTCAAACGCATTAAAATATGGCAATTTTTCAAGTACAATCAAGCACTTACTTTTTTACTAAAGTAATATCAGTTATAAGAGAATATTACAAAATTCAAAACAACGATTTTACTAATGTAAATATTATCCTGCCAAATTCTCGTGCAGTGAGGTTTTTAAGCAATAGTTTTAACAGGCTGAAAATTACAAATTTGCCAAATATAAAGTCAATTTCAGAATATTATGATGAAATTCCTGATAAGTTTGAACAAGCCACAATTTTTGCCGAAATATATGGCAATTTCAAGTTTTTAGAAGGGCTTAAAATTTATCCGAAGTACTATAACATCTGGGAGACTTTGCTTGAATTTAATATATCTAAGGAAAATTTTAATGAGCTTCCTGTTGATTCTTTTCCAGCCCATGTAAAAGAAGCTTTAAGGCACATTGAATTTGCATTAAATGACTGGCCAGATCATTTAAAGTCTATTGGAAAACCAAATTTAATTATGAAGTTACTAAGTGCTATTAAAAATATTGAGTTAGACATTACTAACCATAAGCAAATAGCTTTATGCGGTTTTGATAGTAAAATTAAAAGCTTTGATAAAATGCTGAATCTTGCCAAAGAGTCTAACGCAAGCATGGTAATTGAGAAAATACCATCAAGTAAGTCATTTAAAAGCGAGGCTTATCAGCTTGATACAAAAATGCTGGAATGCGATTTTATATATAAAAAGCTGCTAGATAAGCAAGATAATTTCGTTGCTATAATATCAGAATCAAGAGATTTTAGGCATCAGATTTTTGACTATTTAAAGTCTTATGGCATGATCTGCGATATATCCGATGGTCTTAGTATAAAGCACCATTACCTTACAGCTTTGTTTTTTGATACAGCTGCAATAATTAGCCGCGAGCATACAATTATGCGGTTTTTATCAATTCTTAAAAGCCCTTGTTCAATTTTTACAGAGCATAAATATGTATTTGACGCGTTATATGATCATATAACAACCTCAAGACAAATTTATAGAAATATCAATGATTTGTTTGAAATTGATGCGCAAATTATTCAGAAAAAATATCAGGATTTCCCTAGTGATTTTGCAAATATTCTAAAGCAATGCTTTAATATAATTTTTGACCCACTGCTAGAAGGTACTTTACTTGAAAAACATAAATATTTGTTTGAGAAAATTTATAAGCCAGATGGTTCGTCAACTGAGCCTTTAATTATGGAATTGATTCAGGAATTTTTTGACTTAAAAACAGGATTTCT
Source organism: Alphaproteobacteria bacterium 33-17 (assembly GCA_001897445.1). Taxonomy (NCBI): domain Bacteria; kingdom Pseudomonadati; phylum Pseudomonadota; class Alphaproteobacteria; species Alphaproteobacteria bacterium 33-17. The sequence continues at coordinate 61,528 of MKSX01000027.1, forward strand.
TAGACCAGAAGAATATATTGAGTTTGCAGAGCTTATGATGAATTCTAAAAATATATATATTCAGGATTATGCCAATTATCCAAATATTCGTATCATGTCGCTTAGGGAGGCATATTTACTTAATTTCGAGTATATCATATTTGCAGGATCCAATAATGAAGACTGGTATAATTTAAGATACAATCCATTATTCCCTGACCATATAAAGTCAATTTTTGGAATTAATCAAAAAGATAATATCCATAAAAACGTAAATTATTATATAGATATCCTTAAAACCTCATGCGAACATACATTTACCTGTCATAAATATTCAAGTGGTAAAATTATAAAACCCGCTGATTTTATTAATAGCGATATATCTAATATTAGTATGGCTGAAACCAAAGTGTGCTTTCCTGAATTTCCTGAAGAGTATTATGCTGAAAATAAGCCAAAAGAGCTTAGGGTAAGGGATTTAGAAATTTATGTTGAAAATGAATTTCAGTTTTACCTTGAGAAAATAGAGAATTACCGAGGCTTTCATCACGTGGGAAGTAATGGTAATAGCAGCGAGTTTAGCCTGACTATACGCAAAGTCATTTATTATATTTTCCGTAATATAAAGTCAGTAAAATCTTTAAAAACCATACTTAGAAGCTGCGAGTCTATTGCTTTTGCTACTATGAATCTAGAGGTTTTTACATACTATAAGCAGCGCCTCAGGCTTGTGGTGTATTACCTTTATAACAGGGCAAAAGAAGAACAAATTTTAAATTCAGATTTTTTATCTTCTTTCTCATATGAGGTTTTAGGGGTTACCTACAAAGGTGACATCGATATAGTAAATTTTGATTCTGGAAAAATCACCAAGTTTATAACTTCTCAGCTTCCTACCAAAAAATCTATTAAAGAAGGTACATATTTGCCTATAAGTCTATTTTTACTATCGCAAAATCTACTGCCTGAAAATTTAAATATAGAAATTACCAGAATTACAGGCGGCTTAGAAAAAACAGAAAGCATTTATATTGATATTGGTCTTGAAACTATAGAAAAGGCAAAAGAATATGTGGAAAACCTAACACAAAAATATTTAACGCAGCCCTTTAAATTAGATAAAGACTATTATAAAAACGATCGCAATAGCAAATATGCTTATGAGGCTGGGATAGAGTAGGTTAAATTTTATAAAAATTCAAATACTTTAACCATAACCTACATTCTCTCCAACCATTCTTGCATGTCCGCATCTACGCTTCCCAAACCCACTTGTTGTTCGTATGTAGGTGGCTGGTATCTATCACGATGCCTGCCGAAATGCTGTTTGGGAAATCGGTTGATATCTGCTTCAATCATAACCATATTCCAGTTAACATTAGGACTTTGAAGTTTTAAAGCATCTAAATCAACATTCATGTCTTTTAAAATTAATTGTCTAAGTGACGCTGGGAAAATAAATTGCTTAAAGTCACAACTTGTAATTTCGATACAGGTAAAGTTTGTATTGCTTAAATTAATATAATATTCAGCGCAATTATTAATACATAATGTGTGTACCTTTGCAGAAAAAGCACTAAGCATTACTTTAGATATTGGATAGTCATTATTTATTTCTTTGATATTATTGATTATAATTTTTTCAAGATTAGGCAGGTTTGTAGCTAACGCTTCGGGGTTTAGGCGTCCACCAATTATATAAAAATTATCAGGATTAAAAATTAGCGTTTGTACATTTGACAGTGCAACCTTAAAACCGCCTGAGTAATGAGGTGTAAATGTTTGGAAATCTGCATGTAAGTTATTTATTACAAAATGATACCATGCGTCTGAAGTAGTAATATTTACCAATACGTTTTTAGTTAAACTAGGGACTTTCAAAAAAGTAGCTGAATTTTGAAGTTTAAGTAAATCTAAGAATTTTATTTCAAATGGTTCAAAATCATCTAATTCTAAATGATAAGTTAATGGTATATTTTCTGAAGACAAAGTTGGTGGAAGATCTAGTGAAACTAAGCCTAAACTATTGGATTTAAGGTTTCTAATAGTTATTTTTGGCATCATGTTATATTGGAATAAATATTGTTTAAGTTCAATATTAGGGGTAGAGGTTGTGGGCAATAATGTATAATCAATAACAATTTCAAGATTTTCAAAATTAGATTGCGAAAGCCCTCTAAATTCAGGAATGGTAAGATTAGGGGAGTTTAGGGAAGGCTCAAAATTTGCCACAAACTTAACTTGATTGGGGAGTTGCAGGTTTGTAATATACCCTTTAAAATCATCAAATCGTAAAATCAGGTTATTAAGTTTTATTTTTTCAAATACTTTGCTGTAATTTTGTCTATTATCAAAATAGGTCTCAAATGTTCCGATTTCTTTTAAATTATCTGGGAATACAAGCTTACAGTTTTTAGAATCAAGATATAAATTGTTAATTCTTTCTGGCCATATGATATTTCTTGTATCTAAGTTTGATTCTTGTAAAGAATATTTAAAAAAATTGAGATGCTTAAACCTGGATATATTAAATTTCAATATTGAGATAATGCTGTTATGTATTGAAAGCGTTTCGATGTTAGCTGGCAATGACTTTAATAATAAATCAAAACTCTCTATAATTTTATCGCTAACAACGAAATTTTCCTTAGGTTTTATATATAGCCTTACATGTTTGACATTTGGGAAAATTTTGCCAATATCTACAGGATTAAACTTTGATAGTAAAATATTAAGCCCAAGAGTATGAGTATGTTCAAATGTTAAATTTTCACATAAAGTCGCTATTTTATAATCCATAAAAGCAATTTTAGCATTTACAAACGCATCCATCTGTAAAAACTTTATATTTTTGATATTTTTCAGGGTTAGCATCATAAGATTTTTGTATGTAATATTACTTCTATTGCTATCAGGTATAGTTATATTATTCAGGTAAATTTCTCTAATGTTTTCGGGGAATACGGACGAGTTAATTCTTAAATTTGAAATATGCAATTTTTCAAGTTCAACAAAGTTTACCAAATATTTTATAGTTGAAGTGTTTTCTGCACTACCTTTAATAGTCAGGCTATTTAAATGGCTGTTTATTATTCTGCTTAAGGAGGTGTATTTTTTTTTGAATTTATTTACTGACTTGAAAGTTTCTGATTTATATTCTGAATCTATTTGCATTTTATCTTGCATAAAACTGCCCTAAAACTAATATTAAATTAAATTTATATAAAGTTAGTATTGTATGTTTAAATTGTGGTATCAAGAATTTTTAGATTATTTGCAAAATATTCGCAATTATTCCTCTCTTACAATTGTATCGTATGAAAATGATCTTAAGTATTTTACTAATTTTATTCAAGATCATATTGGTAGCGAAATTACGCTTAGTAAACTTGCTAACCTTACTATTACCGATTTCAGAAGTTTATTATTTAAAAGGTCACAAGATAATTTTGACTCAAATTCAACGCGCAGGTTTGTATCTACCTTAAGAAGCTTATACAAATATCTTGCTGAGAAGCACAGCATTCAAAACAAGGCTATTCAGGTTTTAAAGTCCCCTAAAACCAAGGAGAGAATTCCAAAAGCTATTCATCAGGCTGATTTTCCTGAAATTGAGTCTATGCTTGACGAAATTAATGATCATCCATGGGTATTGAAACGTGATATTGCATTACTAACGCTTATATATGCTTGTGGTCTTCGTATTAGTGAGGCGCTCAATATCAGGAAAAATGACATACAGCATGACTATATTAAGGTGCTTGGTAAAGGAAATAAGCAGCGTTTAGTGCCATTAATTAGTATAGCTAAAGAAAAGCTTGATCAATATATACTATCCATTCCATATAGCATAGAGGGGGGAAGTGAAATTTTTTTAGGACTACGGGGTAAAAAGCTTCAACCTGCTGTTTTTAGTAGAAAAATAAAAAATATAAGAATATTACTTGGTCTTGATGAAAGTTTAACTCCCCATGCATTCCGTCATAGTTTTGCCACACATTTATTAGAGAATGGTGCTGATTTAAGATCAATTCAGGAATTACTGGGGCATTCAAGCTTATCCACTACCCAAATTTATACTAAAGTTGACTATAGTCATATTATGGATGTATATCGTAAAACTCACCCAAATAGCTAGAGTAATAAGGTCTTGACGTTTTGTTAATAAGCTGTTAGTTTCCTGCTGATTTTTAATTTAAAAAAGGTGTTTTTGAAATGGCTGTATTAATGACAAGCTCCCCATATAATTATCCAACATATTTACATAAATTTGTTGTTTCTGATATTATTAATCCTCAGGAATTATACAAAGTTCTAGATAATCCAGAGCTTTTAGATAGCTATATTAAAAGTGGTGTAGATTTAAGCCAGGAGATTCCTATGGAGTTTTGTATTACTACTAATAGCTTTGGGCAAACTCAAAATGTTATTTTTTCGGGTAAAGCTACATTACTTCATGCAATTGTATTTTATTCACTAGACACAAATGTTATTGATATTTTAAAGCAAAACAATGTTGATTTAAATCTTAAGGCAGAGTTCATTGGATCATTTAATGGTGGAAAGCCAGAAGATGGTACTATACTTCAGATTCTTGCGGGTTATGACGATACTAGAGACATGGTTATGTCATTATTAGAAAATGACGCTAAGACAAATATACTCAATTCACAAGGTGAAACATTTATCGATATATTGAACTTCCCTGAATATAATTATGATTATCGAGCAGAAGCTATTAAGTTTATGGAAGATCATGATTTAATTAACTTAGAGCCAATTACATTTGATCAATATCAGGCAAGTTTAGTAGAGCTTATAGTAGAAGAGCCAGTTCAGGCAGAAGAAGAGGCTTGTGTTCCATCTGTAGAACAAATTGAGCATCAGCCAGAAGAAGTAATAAGCGCACAAGAAGAGACAGGATGGTTCGATAATATTGTAAACACTGTTTATGGCTGGTGGCACTAGAATATTAAAAAAAGGGGACTTCACTCCCCTTTTTTTATAATGATTTGGTTGTATTAGGCTGCTTTAAGCAAAAATCTCGATATGAATCGGCAGCTACTTTATCAACATGATCTAAAATAAGTGCCTTAACATCGTTTGGAAATATGTCAGTTTTGGTAAAGGTATAAATGCTAATAGAATTTTTTATCGCTTCGGATAGAGTCCAAATATCATATCCATAAAACTTACTTATAATACCGGAGCAATCAATGCTCAATCTATGTTCAAGCTCTAAAATTTTCAAAAACCATTTATAAATACCCTTCTCTTTAATGTTATCTATAATAAACTTTTTTTGATCATTATTTCCACATTTATAAAGAAAATATATTGTAGCTACTGATTTTGATTTCTCGATATTGTTATCAATTATGCTATCATTAATAGTTATTTCTATCATTTTAGTTTTTTGCTCAAATGTTGGGGTGTTCTTAAATAACCATATTGCTAGTTCATGTACCCCGTGAAAACATGCCTTACTGAAACTCTTTGTAAAGCTTTTCTCAATGATAGAAATCTTTTGTTTTTTATCAAGTTCTGGCCATAACCATTTTATATTATTAAGAGTCGCATATTCAAATCCCTCAATAAATTTTTCATTTATGTAATTACTTCTAAGTTCAGGTGCTGTACTGTCCCATATAAACTTTGCTATAGGAATAATTGGCTGGTTAGTAAATCCATATATAAAACCATTAATGGCCATTGGCATTCTCAAGCTTTCATCAGTCCATTCCAAAAGTAGCTTAACAATGTCTATCATACCCATTTCACATAATTTGCCAAATGCTTGAGTCTGATCTTTAAAATTTCCATTTATAAAAATTCTGCGCATATTGGTTAAATCTTTTTCAAAGTAGAAATGTATAAGTAAGTCTTTCATTGTTTACCTTTTCAATAAATTAGTGATTTTGCTTAATAGCTGATGATAATCATATGGTTTTACGATGATATCTTTAATTCCCATAGTATAAGCCTCCTGAATTTCCTTAGAATTTTCATCTAGACCACTTTGAATCAGGCATGGTATATTTTCAGCAATTTGGTTTTCCTTAATCTTTTTAAGAAATTCAATTCCATTCATACCTGGTAGCATTAAATCAAGAACAATTAAATCAGGCTTTTGATCGTGACTTTGCAATATTTCTATAGCCTCAATGCCACTATACGCACTAATAATATTAAGACCACCATAATGCATGGCGGATAACATGAGCATGTCATGCGAAGATTTTTCATCATCAACTAGCAAAATAGTTTTAGTGGTGCTTACGCTGGCTGCTTTTTCAGAGGGGGCTTGCCCACCACTTATAATGTGTAGAGCAGGGAGGGTGATTTTAAAAATAGCACCTTTAGGATTATTATTCTCAGCCCAAATTTTACCTTTATGCGCCTCAATGATCTCCTTGCATATTGCAAGACCTAAGCCTGTGCCACCTGAGTCATTTGATGTAAGGGAGCTTTGAACAAAAGGTTCAAATATTTTGCTTAGCTCAGCTTCAGGAATGCCTATGCCTTCGTCGTATATTTCAATTTGTATTGCTTTTTGATTACTTAACTTTGCTTCCAAAAGTTTTATAGTAATTTTTCCTTTTGCGGTATATCTGATGCTGTTGCCAATGATATTCCTAAGTAGCTGGGATATTCTAATCTCATCGGCTTCCATGATAATGCTATGATAACCACTACTTTCGAGAACAATTCTGACCGATTTGTCTGCAAGGTAAAGTTCATTAAACTCTTCAAGTAAGTCATCAATTAAAGGAATAAGGTCAAGCTTGGTAAATTGAATATGCATTTTTCCAGCAGAAAATTTAGATAAATCAAGAATGTTGCCTACAAATTTTGTAAGGCGTGCGGTATTTTTTGCGATAATATTTACCTGACGCTTTCTTTCAGGATCATCAATTTCATCCCACATTTCATTTAAAAGCTGAGCTGTGCCATTAGCGGCATGAATAGGCGTTCTAATTTCGTGGCTTAAGTTATTAAGTATGCGGGTTTTAGCCTTTAATGCATGTTCAAGCTCTTGCTTAACGTTTTGTATTTCTAACAGTTGATTTGAAAGTAAATCAAGTTCAAGAGAGTTAAACTTAGGTAAGGATGCATCTTTACCATCGCGAATATTGCCTGCAACTTTTGCAAGTAAAATAATAGGTTTATAGATTAAACTTCTCATTATAATCAGTAATGCTATAGATACCGACCCTATTAAAATTATTGTAAATACAATAGGAAGTACCTTACGGTTAATCAGATGTTTTAAAAACGAGCTTTCATAGCCTGCTAATATTAGATAAGGAATATTGTTAAGCTTTTTATAGTAATAATAGCTCGACCCTTCAAATTTAATGGGATCTAATGTAAATCCCTCGCTTGAATCAAGTGCTATTTTTGGGAATTGAGTGTCATCTCGCACTTTGCTATTAGTCTCTAAAGCTAATTTATTGAAGCGCGTATCTATTACTGCAAAACGTATTTCGTCATTACAAATCTCATATGTAATTTTCTTAGCGAATTTTGTTATATCAAAACCTACACCTAATGTTCCTAAAAATTTGCCATTAAGGTCTGTAATACCCATCCCTACAGGTATTATCCAGTTGCCACTTGAAAGCCCGTAACTTGGTTTGTCAAAATGAATTTTCCAGGGTTCTTCATTTGATAATTTAGCATATAAACGATGAGTGGCATCTTTAGGAGTATCCAATACACCAACAGAGCTACTAACCTGAACCTGATTATTGTGGTCTATCCAGTCAAACAATGTCCATGAAAACAAATTTTTAGATATTTGATTATTAAGAAGTTTGCCGTTTAGTACTCTGGCAATTTGACGCTTATCATGGAATTTATCGGTATCAATTAATTGGTCGGCCGTCACTTTAAATATTTGATCAACATATCCAAATGATTCGTTTAATATAATTTCAATTCTTGTTCCGACTAATTCAAGCTCTTTAATTTTGGCATTTTTTTGTTCATTATATATAAAATATGCTGATAAAAGAGCAATAACAAGGGTTACTATTGATACAGCGACAAACGTAAGCAAGTATTTTTTTCTTAAGGACTCTATATAAAATCGACTTACCATAGCGCTTCTCCTTTTTGCAATTTAGGCGGTTTATAACATATGGATAATCAATTGCAAGGCTATAATGAAATTTTTAATAAAAAAACACATAAAGATTGATTAATATTACAAATGCTTTAAAAATGTTTAATAGCACGGAAGGTATGTTTTTAATATTGGAGTGAAATATGCCTTATAATAAAATTACGGATTTACCTGATGGTGTAAAAAAACACCTGCCTAAGCATGCCCAGGAAATTTACTTAGAAAGTTTTAATCACGCCTGGGAAGAGTATAGGCAAAAAAGCAAACGTAGAACAGACGAGTCGTTGGAACAAATTTCTCATAAAGTCGCATGGAGTGCAGTTAAAAAGAAATATCATAAAGTAGGTACTGACTGGAAAGAGAAGTAAATTTTAAATATCCAAAATTTTATGTACTTGCTGTCTTAAGAATGGCAGTAAGTCTCTTTCAAACCATGGGTTCTTTTTTAACCAAGCCGTATTACGCCAGCTAGGGTGGGGAAGTGGTATGAATTTTGGTAAGTATTCTTGCCAAGCATACACTGTTTTAGTCATGTTTTCTTTAATTTTATCTTTTAAATAGTATTTTTGTGAATAAGAACCAACAAGTAGCGTTAGCTCTAGATTAGGCATTAAATTTAATAATGATTCATGCCACAGCTTTGAGCATTCTTTTTTTGGCGGTTTGTCTCCACCGTTTTTGTCTTTACCAGGGTAACAAAAACCCATTGGAATGATGGCAATTTGTTTTTCATCATAGAAAGCTTCTTTGCTTAAGCCAAGCCAGTCACGTAAGCGGTTGCCAGATGCGTCATTCCACGGTGTATTGCTATCGTGAGCTTTAGTACCAGGAGCCTGACCAATTATTAGAATTTTCGCAGATTTTGTAGTTCTAATAATAGGACGGGGTCCAAGTGGCAAATCTGTACAAAAATTACAGTTCCTAATGTTCCTTAATAATATTTCGAGATCATCCATATGAATTCCTCCTATACTTACGCAAACTATCACAGTAGGTAAAATATTGAAATAAATAATTTTTTTGCTTGCAATGATATTTTGGGAGGAGTAACGTTACTTGTAAGAGGCTTTGTAATCGAGAGTTATTTAATTTGAATTGAGTATATTATATAAAGCACGCACCCTAGTTTTATATATATTAATTGAATTCAGCTTTAATTACTCGTTATAGCTAAGTCTTTATAATATGATTATGCGTCATTTCGGAACTTATGTAAGATATTTTACACTTCGTTCCTTATTTCTATAATCATATGAAAATACTTTAGCTATAGTTTATAAAGTCTCCCTTGATATAATTTGAACTAGGAGGATATATCATGAGTACAGTAGCATCAGTAAATCCAATTGAAGTTGAAAAATTCTTAAAAGGTATGGATTACCCGGCAGATAAAAATGCCATTACAAATAAAGCAAAAGAAAACGGCGCATCAGCAGAAATTATCGATGCTCTCAATAAAATTGAAGAAGGCGAATATAATAGCCCAACCGAAGTAAACGAAGCCTTAAGCGACGTAACGTCAGACTATGATGAATTTGACTATGAAGATGAAGACGAAGAAGACGATGATTATGACGATGACGAAGAGTCTAACTAGTAATTAGTTAACTATAGTCTATATTAGCTTACATTAAAAAGGCATATGATATGTTTCATATGCCTTTTTTATTATATGGATTGCCGCGCAGAACTCTATTCTGCTCGCAATGACCTAGCCGCAATATCTATCGTCATTGCGAAAAATACATAGTATTTTGTGGCAATCCAAAACTATAAAAGTAGCAAATAACCATTAATAAGATGATCACAAAATTTACTGTTAAATTTATTTCTGTAAGCGAAACTATAAATTTCTATAGGAATGACAATAGATATGGGTGCAAGGTCAATTCAAGCAAAACATATTTCTATTGCAATTTATAAGTAAAATTGTAAGAATATTCAGACGGTTTCAAAGATTTACAGGTAAGGATAATGACCAATATCAAAATAGAAAATTTAACTAAGGCTTTTGGTGATCGAAAGGTAATTAATAACCTTAATATGGAAATTAAAAAAGGTGAGTCATTGGTCATTATTGGTGGTTCTGGTACCGGTAAATCTGTTTTGATTAAAAATATGATCGGCATTATGCACCCTACATCTGGAAAGGTGTATTACGATAATTTAAGTTTCTATGATGCTTCTAAAGAAGAGCGCAAAGAGATAATGAGTAAAATAGGCGTATGCTTTCAGGGTGGTGCGCTTTTTGACAGTATGCTGATATGGGAAAATGTTGCATTTGTACTTACGCATCATCAAAAAATGCCGGCAAAAAAAGCAAAAGAAATTGCGATTGAAAAATTAGCGCTAGTTGGTTTAAATAGTGATGTTGCTGATCTTTATCCATCTGAACTTTCAGGTGGTATGCAAAAAAGGGCATCTATTGCGCGTGCTATTGCGACTAATCCTGAAATTATATTTTTTGATGAGCCAACCTCTGGACTAGATCCAATTAATACAAATTTGATTAGTGATTTAATTATTAAATGCTCAAAAGAGCTAGGCTCTACAACCATAACCATTACTCATGACATGAATGGCGCTAAACGAGTAGCTAACAAAGTTGCTATGCTATATAAAGGCAACATTGTTTGGGAAGGCAATAAAGAAAATATGGAGTCAGCAGATAACCCATACCTTCAGCAGTTTATTAATGGTAAAACCACAGGTCCTATTGAAGTTGAAGTTAGGGCATAAAAAAAGAGCCTGTAAAACCAGGCTCTTTTTTAAAAAAATAGTAATACAACTTTTATTATAATGTTGGTGTTTGGCCTGATCCTGACATACCAGGTAAGCCACTATTATTACTTTTAGAATTAATATTGGTGCCAGATTTTCTGAGTTTACCTGAAGCTTCTTTTAAAGAATCTGATAATGTCTTCTCTGACTCTTTAAAGCCTTTAGGCACTTTAAATTCTGGAGCTTTTGGAGCTGTAGTTTTCCTTAATTTACTTCCAGCATCTTTTAGAGAATCTTCTAGATTTCTATCTGACTCTTTAAAGCCTTTAGGTACTTTAAATTCTGGAGCTTTAGGTACAGTTGCCTGAATGTCTTCACCTAAAATTTCTTTTACTTTGTCAGGTACATAAGCAAATGCCTGCTCATTATTCTGAATTTTTTCTTCACCTTTAATTGAGTTTAAGGTTTTGTTAGCATCTTCAATTATCTCATTACCTTTTTTTGTGCAGGCTGAACCAAATTTGCCTAGTAATTGACCAAATTTTTTCTGAATCATGCCACCAAATGCAACTAATTTCTCACCAAAAGCTTTTAATCCGTTATAAATAGGTTTAGCAATTTTATTGGCTATAAACTTACCAACTTTTTCAAAACCTGTTTTTACCTTTTCAAAAAAGTTGGTAAGTTTTGTTTTAACAGTTTTAGCTGTTTCTTTTGCAAACTCTTTTACATTATTAGCTAGGGTAGTGATTTTTTCACCAACTCTTTTTGCTGCTTCCACAGTTGCGATACCAGCTTTAGCAACACCTTGTTTAACTATATTGCCTACAAATTTAGTACCATCACCAACTATTTCAGCACCTTTTTTGACTATATCGTTATTAACTTTCACGAATTCTTTAGCTAAAACCTTTCTAACATTAGCATATGCTTCATTTTGATTTGTTTTACTAGATTTTAATCTATCTTTATCAAAATTTGCAATTTTTTTATCAACTTTATCGATCTTGTCCTGAAGCTTTTTAATATCTTTACGAGCAGAATATTCAGTTGTTGATTTTTTTAGTCTTGGATCATTTTCAAGTTTAGCTTTTTCTTTAATTAAATCAGCTTTGGTTGCTTCTAAATACCTTCTGGTAGGCATCTCTTTAGAACCTACTGCATTATTTTCTAATTTTTCAAAGGTTTCAACAATTCTATTATAAAAAGTATTATCTATTCCTTTAGCTTGTCCCATTTTATAAAGCTTACTGTCTTCTGGAATTTCAAACTCACCAGTCTCTTTATTTATATAGGTAGATAAATGTAAATTTATTTCTGTAAGAGCATCTCTTGCAGTTTCTAAATTTTTAAACTCTGCACGCTTCTTTTTTATAGCGTCTTTAGCCTGACCTGCACCTTCATAACCTTCGGCTTGTATAATTGATAAATCTCCAATTATCTGATCAATCCTGTTTAATTGAGATTCAGGTGAACTACTTGAACTAACTTTTGTCATAATCTATACTCCCTTTATTTTGTAGGATTTTATTCCTCATATTTAATTTTAATATATAAATGAGATTAATAAAAGTTAAAATATTAATATTTGGCTAGTTTTGATATATTTTCTTTAAAAACAATATGTTAATAAAATAGTAAAAGTCCTATTTTTAGGCTTTTTACTATTTTGAAAAGCTTTATTTACCGGGAAGTTTTGTTAAATGATCCTTATGACTTACTTTTTTAGGCTTGTTCTCATCACCATCAAATGTTAGGGTAGCTCCTTAAAATTTAGGTATTTTATTGTCAGGAGCATGAACATCATGAATTGGCATTTTGGTTTTAGGGTTCATATACTGTATTCCAGTTCTGTCTAAAGATTTAGACATATCATCAGGGTCACCATAACAAGCCGCCATTAATTTTGCCCTTGTAATTTGATCTTTAAGTTTTTGTGGATCAGTATGAGGGTGTGTAATAGCGATTACGACCTTCGGATTAGAGGTTGGAAATATATGCTCAGCCTTAGGATTAAGCTTTTGTGTAGCATCTTCAACATATTGAGCGAGTGTTTTAGATGATTCTTTAAAGTTTTTTGGCACTTGATATTCTGGTGCTTTAGGAGGTGTAGGAATAGTCTTGCTATTCTCTTCAAGAGTAACAATTGGTTTACTCGAATTGATAAGCTGAGCGTATTTACTAGTATCTTGTTCGTTATTAATGGCATTATTGCCTAGTGCTTCTATTTCTGCGCCTTTTTTTGATATTTTGTTTGATAATGAGCTTAATCTGCTTTTAATACCGCCTGCAAATTCCTGAAGTTTAATACCAAACTCTTTAAAAGCTTTAGCCAGTGGAGCTATTATTTTATTATAAATGCCTTTTGCCGCGGTTTTAAGTCCAGCATAAACTTTTTCAACAGCTTTTTTTAAAGCTTTACTAATTTTAATAAAAAAGTTTTTAACTCTATCGGCAAGTGTTATTATTTTATCACATAATTCCTTTGCTGCTTCTGTAGTACGTTTTGCTAAACTATTTGGATTATTTAATGTACTAGTTATAACATGGGTAGTTTCTTTAAGAACTTTTGTATTTAATTCTTCTATTTCATACGTAACGTCGATAAATCTTTTTTCAAGTTCAGGTTTGGTTTGAATTTCATATGTAATGGGCGCTATAGTGGTTTTAGGTATTTCTATTTCACCAGTTTTTTTATTTGTATATTTTGATGAATTACCATGTATTTCAATAAGTAAATTCCTAAGATCGGTAAGTGATGCTCTTTCATCATGAATATTACTTAAAGTTTCAGTAGTTTTTGATAATGTGTTATCATTAGTTAAATCACCTATCTCACTGATAACATTAATAATATCATCTAAATCTTTAGTAACATTATTATTTGATCTACTAATGTTTTGGGGTGACCTACTTAAATCTCTCGGCATAATATAAAACCCTTTAAAATAAAATAAGTATTTAATTTTAAATCAAATAAATACTTATAAAAAGCTAAAATATTATGCTTTATAAAATTGTTATATATTACAATGATTTGATTTAAGTTAGGGGCTAAAAAATATTAACCCCTAATTTATTTAAGCGGCGTCTCTGAATTTAGCGCCCATTTTTGTAGCAGTTTCAATGACTTTAGCGTAAATGCCATCGATTACTTCGCTAGACAAGGTTTCTTTTTCAGACTGCATTGATATTGAAATACCAAGTATTCTGTCACCATTTTCTAAAATTGGTAAATCTTTAACATAATCAAAGACTTTTACTTCTTTAATTAGATTTTTATCAAGCTTTTTCACTTCATTTATAATTGAAGAAGCTGCTATAGAGTCGTTGATAATAAATGAAAACCTACGCTGTACAGCTGGGAAGTCAGAAAGTTTTAAAGCGCCCTTATAACCAGCTTTAGATTTCGCCTCGGGAAGTCTATCAAGGAAAATTTCCGCCATAGCTAAATTTTGTTTAAGTGAATGAACTTTTGCAGTACTTGGGTGGATTTCACCAAAATATGCAACAACTTCTTTACCAAGTGTAATTCTGCCAGATTTTGCAGGATGATAATAACTAGGTACTTCACGGTCAATTCTTATAGAGTCAGATACTTTAGAATAAGTAAGTACAGCTAAAACATCAGCTTTAATGTCTAAAGCGTTATACTTTTTAGTTCCTAAGTAGTGGTTGCTATCAATTTGACCGCTTCTTACTAAACAAAGGCAGTTTTCTTGATCTCCTGGTATAGAAGACTTAAATATAGGTCCCATTTCAAAAATAGACATATCGTTTAGGTTTCTTGCTTCGTTATTACGAACCATCTGCACTAAATTTGGCACAATTGATGGGCGCATAACATTAAGCTCAGAACTTATTGGATTTGCAAGTTTAATAGGTTCTAAGCTTGAATAGTGTTTAAATACGTTTTCATCCATAAACGACCATGAAACAATTTCCATAAACCCGCGGGAAGCTGCAATTTGCTTACATGTTGCTGTAAATTTTTGTCTTGGGGTAAGTGCCTCATTCGCAACTTTATCCATATCCGGAAGAGGGGTCACTGGAATATTATCATAACCATAAATCCTTGCAATTTCTTCAATTAAATCTTCTTTACATGTAACATCATGTCGCCATGAAGGTACCGTAAAACTACCGCTTTTATGAGAAAAACCAAGTGACTCAAGGATTTCTACCATTTTTACGTCGCTTAATTCAATACCAGTACGATTTTTCACCTGATCACTATTAAGACTGATCTCTGCGTAATACCATTTATTAGATCCGCTTGATACTTTCTCACTAATACTACCACCAGCATGTTTTTGTATTAAGTAAGCAGCATAATCAAGACCAAAATCTGTCATATTCATATCTACGCCGCGTTCAAAACGATAGCGTGAATCAGTATTAATACAAAGTTTTCTACCTGAACTTATTACTACTTTAGGCTCAAAATAAGCTGACTCTAAGAACACATTAGTGGTTTCCATAGTAGATGCCGAAGACTCACCACCAATAACGCCAGCTATGGCAAGCGGTTCGCTATTATCTGCGATAACTGTCATAGGGCTTGATAATGTATATTCTTCGCCATTTAGCGCTTTAAATTTTTCGCCGTCGTTTGCGAATTTAGCAACCAAATTACCATTAACTTTATCAGCGTCATAAGCATGAAGAGGGCGACTAAAAGATAAATTAATATAGTTTGTTACATCTACAAACAAACTTTTTGGTTTATGTTTTGTAAGCGTTAAAAAATTCTTAAGCCACTGAGGCGATTCCTGATTTTTAGCGCCTTTAATATAACGACCTGCAAAGTATGCCGTGCCTTCGCTTTCGATAACGGTTTTTATAGGAGATTGACCCGACTCTTCAAGTGTTACTTTAGGTAATTCTTTAAGCTTTCCGAAGCCCAATGCTGCTAAATCACGTGCAATGCCATATACGCCAAGGCAGTCAGCGCGGTTTGGTGTTATGCTAATATCGATTACAACGTCACGAAGACCTGCATGATCTATATATTTAGATCCAACTTTAGCATCTGACTCTAACTCAATAATACCAACGCTATCATCAGATAAACCAAGCTCAGCGCTTGAGCAAAGCATACCCTGGCTTTTTTCACCACGAATAGCGGATTCCTTAATTACAAGACCATTTGTTGGTATTTTGCTTCCAACTGGCGCTAAAACTACTTTAATTCCTGTGCGTGCATTTGGTGCGCCGCAAACAATATCTAATTCCTGCGATCCATTGTTAACCTTACATTTTCTAAGGGAGTCAGCATTTGGGTGTTTCTCAGCATGTAAAATTTCCGCAACAATAAAAGGCTCAAGAGAGTCGGCATAGTTTGTTACGTCTTCTACTTCTAAGCCAAGCTGAATAAGACCATCTAAAATTTCATTTAATCTTTTATCTGTATCTAAAAACTCTTTAAGCCAGTTAAGTGTAATAATCATTATGAAAGACCTCCGCTGATGCTTGGTATATCGTAGTATGGTGTGTTGTAGTGTTGTAACCAGCGTTTGTCGCCTTCAAAAAGTGTACGAAGGTCGCTTATGCCATATTTTAGCATTGCAAGTCTTTCAACGCCCATACCAAAAGCAAATCCCTGATATTCATTAGGATCCATACCGCAATTTTTGATAACATTTGGGTGTACCATACCGCAGCCTAAAACCTCAAGCCAGCTGCTTCCAGCACCGATTTTAATGCTGCCGCCAGATCTGTCGCAGCCAATATCAAGCTCTGCGGAAGGCTCAGTAAATGGGAAAAAGCTAGGACGAAGTCTTACAGGTATGTCGTCAACCTCAAAGAACTTACGTAAAAACTCTTTTAATGTGAATTTTAAATGTCCCATATTAATATTTTTGCCAATTAATAAGCCTTCAAACTGATGGAACATTGGCGTGTGGGTCATGTCGTAGTCACATCTATAAACTCTGCCAGTAGACATAATCCTACATTCACCTGGGTTTTTCTCTAAATATCTGATTTGTACGGTAGATGTGTGTGTTCTAAGTAAGTCTTTACTTTCTAAGTAAAACGTATCATGCATTTCTCTTGCAGGATGAGTTTCTGGGATATTAAGCGCAGTAAAGTTATGAAAATCATCCTCAATATCAGGTCCTTCTGCCAAGGTAAATCCCATGGCTGAGAAAATCTCCATAATCTCTTTGGTAGCTCTTGAAATAGGATGAATAGAACCTGTGTTTAAATTTGGGGTAGGAAGTGTAATATCTATAAACTCTTTTTGAAGCTTATTATTTAATTCCTGACTTTCAATGTATTCTTTTCTATCATCATAAACTTTACCAAATGCACTTTTAATATCATTGATCTCAGCGCCTAAAGCCTTTTTTTCATCATCAGAAAGTGACTTCATGGTTTGAAAGGCTTGAGTAACAAAGCCATTTTTACCCATAACTTCAGCTTTAATTTGCTCTAGGTCATGCATTTTATGTGCGGAGGCAACTTTGCTTATAGCACCATCTAAAAGTTCTTTTAAATTCATAATTTTACCAAATTAGGTTTTTATAAATAACTTGCGCCAGATAATAGTAAATTGTAATACCGATCACAATATTAAATGGCATATTTATTCCGAGGGTAGATACCAGTGGAAGGGATTGATTAGCTTCAGGAAGTGATGCTTTCATAGCAGCAGGAACAGCAATATATGATGAGCTAGCTGCCATTACGCCTAAAAGTGTAGCCCCACCAACAGAAAGTCCTGCAATTTTGCCAAACAATATGCCGATAATAGCAAATGGTATAGGTATAATAATGTTAAATATTACTAAGAACTTGCCAACCTTTTTAAGTTCGCCCCAGTTTTTAGCTGTGGTAATACCCATTTGTAATAAAAATAAGCAGAGTACACCTTTAAATGGTAGCTCAAAGAAGATTTTAAGGTCTTCATGATGTGATTCATGTGTAACAATACCAATTAACAAACCACCAACAAGTAGTAAAATACTCTTTGTAAATAGGGATTTTATAATAATGCTAGGTATGCGTTTTAAACCGTTTCTATGCTTCATATGCACTATACTTAAGGCAATAATGATTGATGGAATTTCTAAAATAGCAACTAAGGCTGTCATAAATGGCTCATATTCAACACTATATGCTGCCAAATATGCCGTTGCCGCCATGAATGTCACAACAGATACTGATCCATGATGCGCTGCAATACTTGCGGCGTTTATATAGTCTATTTTGCCTATACTCCTTAGTAGTATATATGCAAGCATTGTGGTGATTAAAGCTACTGATAATGTTGCGGCTATAGGAAGAATCATGCTTACTATATTGCTATGGGATATTTTCATGCCGCCTTTAATGCCTATCGCAAGAAGCATGTAAATGGCAATAGTATCAAATATTTTAGTATCCAGGCTTAAATTACTATGGCTTAGTACAGCAATAATACCTAAAATGAAGCACATAATGGCAGGGTTCAGCAAATTCGTAAGTATAAAATCTAATAATGTCATATGGTTTTTCTCGTTATTTCCGTGCGGAGATAATATATACCACATTTAATAGCGCAAATCCAGTCATTACAGATAAAACTGATATTGATTGATCAAAATTGTATGCAAATCCTACTGATATTAAAGAAATTATAAGCCCTGTAATAGCAGAACCTATTAGTATTTTTAAGGGACTTGTAAATAACATTATAGCAATCGAGGCAGGAATAATCAGGTTTGCAGTAAGAAGCATTACGCCCATAATTTTCATAGCGTTTGCAATAAATACCGCCATTACTATTAATACCTCAAGGCTTAGTCTTTTTGTGTTAATGCCCTCGCTTATAGCAATATCTTCACTTAAAATAAGCTTAAATATATCCTTCCATCTTATAATTACCCATGTCATAAGAACTGCAAAACTTACTAAAATTTCATAAAAATCAATAGATCCTACCATAAGAATGTCGCCAAATAATAGCGATTCTATAATATGAAAACTAATACCTGATACTTTGGCTACAAACAGGCTAATTGCCATGAAGAATGAGGCAAGGAGTGATATGGATAAATCAGACCTTAGCGGCATTTTTTGGCGCATAATAAAGGTAAGTAAGGCAAATATAATAGAGATCGGTATTAAACCAATGCTTGGGTTTATTTTGAGAATAAACGCTATAACTCCGCCTAATATACTGGCATGTGCTAAGGAATCGGAGAAAAAGCTAATTCTTTTCCATACCATAAAAGCACCGATAGGTCCTGCCATAAGTGATATTATAAAAAGGGTGGCAAGTGGGTAAAAAAGAATAGTATACGACATAAGTTAAGAATAAAAGACTTGGTGCCCCTGGCCGGACTCGAACCAGCATGCCTTTGCAAGCGGTTGATTTTGAGTCAACTGCGTCTACCAATTCCGCCACAGGGGCAAGTTCAGCTTTTGGTTATGCATAATAGTTAGAGGAATGTCAAGGGGTAAATTACAGAGGAGAGTTTAAATATTTGGAATATATTAATTTTTTTATAATAAAATTCATTGTTTTGATCTTTTCTTTAAGACAAGTAATATGTATGATATTATATTAATAGTATAAAATAACAGGAGTAAATGCCATGCAGGACAAAACATATAAGAATCTGATTAAAATGTGGTCAAAGAAATCGTCTGCATCTATTGAAGAAGTAAAAGATTATTTTAATCAAATGCCAGATGATGAAAAAAATAAAATTTTTATTGATGAAAGTATTCAAGCTCAAATGAAGGTTAGTGAGCTATTTAAATCTAATTATGTTGAGCTGATTAAAGATATTCTAACTTGGGCAAATTCTCACAATATATCTCCAAACGATCAAATGAAATTCATATATGATGGATTTCATGGAATTGCAAGTAGTGAAATTCAATACAAAGATAATGGAGCTGAGATTAATGAGTTTTTAGTAAATAAAATTATTAATATTGCGGGTAATGACCAAAATTTTGTTCTAAATATGCTTGTGAACTATCTTGATAATCCAGACTTTTTTAAAAGGATTTATGAAAATTTTAAAAGTAATAATTCAATAGATACTAAGCAATTACTAAAAAACTGTTTGCTTGACCGAGGGTCTCCTAAGTATAATAATTGCCAATATGATTCGGTGATATATATTTTAAAACAGCTCGAGAAATCAGGAGAAAATTCAGCAGAGCTTGAAAACAAGTATTTCGAGTATAAATATATTAAAATGTTTGAGAATACATTTAATGGAGTATTTTCAGAAGATTGTTACATGAAAATTTTAGTAAGTTTTTTAAGTCAGCCATATCAAGCATCAGATAAAGTTAATAGTATACATGATCTCGTGGAAATGATGTTTAGAGATAAAGAGGTTATTAAGTCTAAGCCTGTAAATGAACTTTCTATAGACTATATGCTTAAAGCAAGAAATGTTAAATTTGATAATAAGCAGCTTTTTAAGGACGTGTTAGAAGCTTCTTCAAAAGATGGCTTTAATTTAAAAAGTTTAGAAGATGTTGCTGCAAAACATAAGGTTTCATTGCCGGAATTATATTATGCTTCAATGCAAACTCCAGATAGAGATCATAATTTATTTACGTATTTACTACATTCTAATACTGCGGCATTTACAAAATTTTTAGAAATAGTAACTGATGTATCTAATCCTTATAGAAATCACGCTCTTGAAAATATTGACAGAGTATTGGTTGAAAGCACTAAAGATGCTAATGGTAAAATTACGAAAACAAATATTAAAGGATTATGGGATGATCTTGCACTAATGATGCAAAATGAAAGAATCTTTGAGAATAATGCCGACCCTCAGAAAGTAGAAGAATATAAATTATTAACTCAATGTATGAGAAAGTGTTTGGGTGTTAGCAATAGCAATTCAGCAATATATCCATTCGAATTTATTGATGCAGATAGATTTATTAGTAGTATTAGCGTTAATAATTTATCCAGTGTTTTTAAATATTTTGATCAATATTATAAAAATAGTCTAGATAAACAAGATGTTGTGGACTTTTTCGTAAAATATTTTAATAAAAATCAGAATGAAATTAAGGAAAGTTTGAATAAGCGCGAGCTGTATTGGATTAATCTAAATTCCATGCTTAGAGATGCAGAAAAAGATTATCCAGAAACATTTAAAATTTTGAAGCCATATTTATTGGAAATTAAAGTTTTTAAAGATGAACTACAACGAAATGAAAAATCGTTAAAACGGAACCTTAAAAATAATAAATTTAAAATATTACCTGATAATCCAAATTATGAAGGGTATGTTAGTAATTTAAAAAAATTTGCTTTAACTAATCAGGAAAATGTAATGCAATTGCTTACAATATACAATGATGATCCTGAGTTTAAGTATGAAGAGTCTATTGCAATAAATATACATAAAAGTATAAGTGTTGGATATGGAATAAATGAATATACCTTTAAAAATCAAGAATTAGTATTGAACAATCTAATTAATGAATTTGATAATTTTAATCCTGAAGTTCAAAAAGTGATGTCTGATTTATTCCAAAAACTTTCAGCATCTGCTGCAGTTCTTAATTCCCGAAATACTCAGGTGGTTGATTTAAGTTTGTGCCGTACCAATGCTTACAAATTCATTAATAAATATATACCAGTTGCTTATAAAGATCAGTTTGTAAGAAATTTGAATTCCCTAAATGCTAATGACATTGAACTTGTAATCAGACATAAAGATGTTTACAAAAAATTATTACTTGAGAAGCCGAATAGTGATTGTATGCAGGTGCTGCGAGATATTAAATCTGGAGCAAATAAAAAGTACTCAGCTGAATTGACTGCAAATGCAGCTAAATCATATCAAAATGAATTTGATGCAATTGCTAAATATATTAATTCAGGTAAAGATTATAGCTTATCAGATTTAGAGAAAATTGCAGAGGATAATAATATAAGCCTTCAAGATTTACTTTGTGTTTCGATTAAGAGCGCAGAAGGTGAGTTGAATCAACAAAACCTTGCTACTTATCTTCTAAATAAATGCGCTCCTGAAAAATTGTCTAAATTTATGACTACTTTAAATTCAAACCCTAAGTATAATGTTATCTTGGGTGATGCGATGCTAAGGGATCTTGAAGGTAAATCGGGGTCATTAAACTTTTTAAAAGACTTAACATTAAAATATTATGCATCATCTGACAAAAAAAGCTTCGAGCCTATTTTTGCAGTTGTAAGAAATAATAATATAGCATTAGCAAACCGTTTAACTGAAGTTTGTAAAGAAGGTGGAGCAAATTACTTTAAGTATAATAATCAGTATTATGGTCTGCCAGTTGCGTTAATGCACAGATATACTAATTATTTAAGTGAAATAGAGCTTAGGAATTACCTAAGACCAGCAATTAGTGCTTTTGCATATCGCCCAGCTCAAGGCTCTTATGATGAAAATAACTTTGATAAAGAAGGACTTATTGAGGTTAGTAAACATTATATAAATAATTCACTTATCACGCCTTTAGAACATAAGGAGTTTTGTAAAGAGATAATTGAGGCTGCTGCTCAGGTAACAAGATTAAATATAAGACAAGAACTAGAAGATTATGCTAATAACAATGTGAAGCAAAGATTTAATATTACATTTAATAGAGGCGTTGATCCGTCTAATACATCTCAGCCAGCTAGTAATAGCCATAACCAAACTCAAGGTGCAGGAGCTACTACGCCACCTCAGCCTAATAATCCACCGTCAGGAGGGGCTAATAAGGGGGCTATTGATGCTGACAAGGCAAATAAAGATAAACCCAAGCCAACAGTGCGTTTCCGTCCGTACAAAAAAGGTAAAGTTGATTATTCTCAAGCTGATAAGTCGCGCCCAGCAAAAAGAGACGTTGTAAGAAGCAAATTCCGTAAATACCGCCCTGTAAGGTGGGTTGTGGGGATTATTCTTGCAGTTGCGCTTGGTGCGGGTGCAAGCTTCATGGGTGCAGCGATGCCTGTAGTCGGAGGCTTAGCGGCCGCAGGATTCTTCGGAACAAGATTTGTAAGCGGCTTAGTTGCGGCTTATAAGGGTGGAAGATTATCTAAGTCAGGCGAATGGGTAAAGTCATTTGGCGATATGTTTGGTATAGGTCACAATATAGGTTTTGATAGTAAGACCAATGAAGATATTGACAAAATCACTTATGAAGTTAAAAGTGTGCCTAAATTTAAGGATGGTAAGCCATCTTTCAGACATAATCAGGTGGAAGTTACAGGGGATAACCCAGATGCGGGCAAAAGAAATAGGTAATACTATCTTATTAATATTGACAACTCGTTAATTTTTTGTTAAGATCGCGCTAAAAAGTTAACGAGTTAGTCCATGCGCCAAAGCCATACATTTGAAGATTTGAAGAATCTAAGTACTATGTATAATAGTTACGCTGATTTACTTCAGAAACGTATAGATATTTTAACTTGTTACCGTAATATGAGTAGGAGTCAAAAAGCTAAGATTACGTATGGGGAAGGCATAGAAGTTTTAATGTTTAATCTTATCAGATTGGGTAATTACGAGTTTATTCAAGAAGTTTTAAGTAGTAGATTTGATAATAAAGAGATTTTAAGCAAGATATTTGCTAATATGCAAACAAGTAACTATACTTATCTTGAGTTTAAAAGAAATGAAAATTTTATAGATTTTTTGGACGCTCAGATCCTTGCAGCAGCCAAAAATGATAAAATATTTGCAGCAAGAGCGCTACAATACCACCTAATATCACGATATAATGATAACCAAAAATATGAAATATTTGAAGGTTATTTCAAGAGAATATTTGATGAGTTATCTCGTGCTTCAGGGTTAACATTAAAAGAATTTTTAGAAGCAGATAATTATTATATATTTGGTCATTTAGAAAAAAGACCAAAGCATTTTGAACAGTTTTATAAACAAATTGCTCCTTTACAACTAGATAATGATAAAATTGCAAAAACAGGAGACTTTTATAAGTCAAATAATATAAAATATGCTTTATTATTCAACAAGTTAATAACATCTGTTGGTAAGGGAGAAGTTCCTGATGAGTTATCTAATAATTACACTGAAATTGGTTTGCTTGTTCGTTATAAGAGCCTTTTGGCACTTAATGATGAAATTACATTTAGCGATGTTAAGCTTTTAGTTAAATTCTACTATAATTTCCATAATATTTTTAATGATGAAAGAATAACTGATCCCTTTGTACATTTACCAAGAGAGATGCTGGAAAAAATTTTTCAGTCTACGGAATATAAAGATATTATAAGGTTCATTACACCTCAAATACTTGAGGAAGTTAAAAAAATCGCTTCAAAAAACTATTTCGATATATATGAAAAGCTGTTTAATACAATAATTAATAACCCCAATTATAAACTTGCTGATATTAAGCAAATTTTAGCTCCGCATAACTATACTTTAAACGAGTTTATGACAATTTCGCAAATGAACTCTGAGGGTGAAGATATAAGCTTTTTAATGTATATGATTAGAAAACCTGAGGGTATTAAGCATATTAAAGCTTTCCTTGATAAGGTTACAGATGCCGGAAATAATATGCTTATAAAAGATGCAATTGAGCATACATTTACAATTAAGGACGAAAATAATAATCCTGTTAAGTGGAGCTTTTTAAAAACTGTTGCAGAACTTTATAAGCAAAATAAGGAAAGTGCAGAATTAAAAGAGCTTGTAAGATGTATCAGTTATTATCTATCTGAATCACCGAATCGTTATAACACTAAGCCTGTAATCAATAATACTAATAAAGCTTTAAAAATTCCTGTAGACTTTTATATTATAAATGACGGTGACTTTAATGCTGACATCACAAAAATAAATGGTCATGAAAAGATAGATCTATTATGTCAAGAGATTACTTATTTTAGTAATAACTATGTTAATTATCCAATGCTGCTAAACGTATGTAAGTCAATTCTACGTGCATCTGTGGACTTTTATGAAAGAAGCGGGAGTTATAATACTGAATATAAGTATAATTCAATAATAGGTAAATTATTAAATGCTACTGCAAATAACCCTGAGTTATATGTAGACTTTAGAGATTATATTTTAGAAACATTTCCTCTTTTAGGTCTTTATTATAATTCATCTTTAGATATTACAACGTATAATCTTAGAGCAAGGTATAATCCTGAAAGATGCAAAGCAATAAGGGCTACCAGATCTGAACGAATCAGCGAAGAAGACTTTAGACGTGGTATGACTGCTGAACCAGATAGACCATTGTTGCCACAAATTGATCTTAAGTCTAGTCCTGCTAATACTGCTAATCGGTTTAACGGATATAGCAAGGGAAAATTACTTGCTAATAAAAAAGATCATCCTGCTAAGCGTGAGGTAGTTTTGTTTATGTTTAATGAAAACTCAGCTAAACGCAATATTTTTAGCTTAGGTAGCGCTTTAATAGGTGGTCTTATAAATTATTATAAAAAAAGCAGTATTAAAGGTGCAGTGGTTTTTGGTTTAATAACCTTAATATGCACAAGAGTTGTGGGTAGTTTGTATACTATTAGTAAGGCACATAGATTTAAAGCCAGTGAAATTGGTTTATCTTTATTAGATGGCATTTTCCTAGGGCATAGGTTAAAGCTGAAAAAAGAGCATAAAAGCCTTATAAATAAAGAAACAGAGGAATTAAAACCTGTTAAAGTTACAGAAGCTAATAAATCCTGGCGATTTAATGCTGAGCCAAAAACTCAGCAAAACCGTGCTGCTGGAGTTTAAAGTAAACCTAACCCTGGTATGTCACTATTATCAGGGGATGGTTCAATATCTCTAAAGCATTCATAACTTTGATCTAAAACTCCGTTAATATAAACGGATACTTCATCCCAGTTAACGCTGCGATTAGTCAGTTTTATAATTTCAAGTTCAAACTTTGAATAATTAATATTTAGCACTTTCAAGGTTTTTGGCAATACAACTTGCTCAATAATACACTCTGAAAACAGTACATTAGTAATTTTCATCTCGCCTAAATTGAGATAATCGATATTACTTTGATTAAAAGACATAGATCTAAGCAACTCTGCAAAGGGAGTAAAGTTAATGTCAATAGTACTTTCCCAATAGTGAAAGTGTGCGCTTTGCAGATTTGGAAACCAGTAATTAAGTACGCTTGGGTCAATATGTCGCTTAAATAAAATTTCAAATCCAGCTGAAAAATGTAATTCATCTATATTATAGAAAAGTAAGGGCGTTACCCTAGTAATATTAACGGTGAAATTAAATTTTTTATGCAGATTTCCCAGGCATATAGTTAAAAGATTAAGGGTATTTGGAATAATTACAGTGGATACGTTTTCAGGAAATAACGGTAAGTTTTGGAGTGCATTGCATTCCGACAAATCAAGAGTTTCAATGTCTAGATTATCAATAAAATCAAGATCAAGGTAGTGTAAGGTTCCCGAGGTGTCCTTAATTTTAAAGAGTTCTAAATTTAAATTATAAGGGTTTTCAATAATAATTGGTAATAATGTGTTCTTATAAATATAAAATTCATCTAAAATAAATTCTTTATTTTGTTTATTTTTAAAGTTAATTATTAAAATTAAATTATCTATGATTTTTGCGATAGGAGTTTGATAAATAGTTGCATTTATCCTATCAAATATTCTGAAATAGCATCTTGTATACAAGGGAAACACTGACCGAAAAATTTGACGTTCCATTATAATATTAAAATAAAAAAAGCTAACTGTAGTAAATGGAAAAAGTTCAACAAAATTGAAGCCTTCTTCATTAGTTGTTACCTCCAAATGGTTAATGTGACTTACATTATTAAATTTGATTCGCTGTGATTTGATGTAATATAAATAAAATTTTTCAATAAATTGAGGTAATTTTATGCAGTCTGCGCTAAACAATCCTGATTGCGATCTGTAATGAAGTTCAGTTAAATTAGTAAATGCACTTATGTCAATACTTGTATTGCAGTATGTGCTATCTGTGATGTTTAAATAAGTTAATGTTTTTGGTATTGAGTCGATAATATTTTGAAGCTTTTGAAGATCAATGCTATCCATTGGCTCATAGCTTGTATTATTAATTAATATTGATAGTTTTGTTATGTTTGGGCAAAGCTCTGATAAATTTATAGTTTCATAATTAGCTAGATTAATCGTAAGATTGAGTTCTGTTAAATTTACCAGATTTATTCTCGGGTTATATAATTTATTTAAAGGACATGTCAGACGCTTTAAATAAGGAAAGTACATAAGCGATGTTAAAGAATTGGCTGTAAAATCATCAAGTTCAAGATCTTTAAGTTTATTGAAGGTAAAGCTAGGATGCTCAGTAGGTAAGGTGGTTTGCTGCAAAAGCAATTTTTCGATATTAGTAGGCAAATCGTACCATTTTTTTATTTTTATATTTGATAATTCCAGAGCTATCAAATTTCTGTAACTAGAAAGATGATTTGCAATTCTGGGCTTTTTTTGTAAGTTTATTTTTAAAGCTAAGCTTTCGTATGTTGTTATATTATTGAGCTGATATGTAGCATTTTTTGTAAAGCTGTCATATAAATTGTAATCAGAAAAGAAAAGGTGTCTCATACTTCAATTTATTAGGTTAAACAAGTTGTGCTAATATTAATCATGAAATAATAAATGTGTCTAGAGCAGAGTTCTAATGCATTATTTAATGCTCTATATGACTAATGCTGTATAAGCTGTAGCAATGGCGTCGGTCTGGTCGTTAGAGGTTATTTTAACAGATGGAAAAAGCATCTTTACCATTTTTTGTATTTGTGCTTTATCTGCAGCTCCTGAGCCTGATATAGTCTTTTTAACAAGGCGAGGTTCGACTATTTTTAAATCCAGTCCGAATAATGATATGCTAAGTGCAATAGATCCGCGGAACTGAGCAAGTAATAGTGATGTTTTAGGATTTATATTTACAAACGTTTCTTCCATAGCAGCGTGGGTAGGGGTATACTCTTGTAGAATCTGACTAAGTTCCTGATTTAACTTCAAAAGCTTTTCCTGAAATGACAAAGTGTTTGAAAGCTTTATTTCGCCTGAGGCAATATATGTAACTTTATTACGGGATTCGCTATCAAGTATTGCCCAGCCTGTTGAAACTGAGCTGGGATCAATACCTATATATCTTTTGAAGTAAGGTTGTTTAGTCATTTGTAAACTTGTTTTATGTTTACAAAACTATACTCCATAATCATGATGAATATCAAGAGATTCTGCTTCATTTGAAAAAGTGGTATTTAATTCTAAGTATTTAGAATATGGAGCTTTTTCAACAAGTACAGAATGATTCCCAGAGAAAAACGCATTATTTGCTGCGGTTGGAACTTCTGCATCAAGATATTTATGATTAATGAAGTCCTTTAAAATTTTCTCAGATTCAGGTGATCCTCTAAAGTTCTCAGTTGTATAATCATAATATTCATTAAAGAATTTTGTAAGTTCTCTGCCGCTGTAATGCCAGTCAAGGTCATCCATTGTTACGATTCTGTCATGCTTAACAACGTTTGAAATAGTTGCTCCAAGAATATGAGAACTTACGTGACCAAGGGCAGTCCAGAACTCAAACTTATCAGCTGTACCAAATATTGTTGGAGTAATCTTTGTTAATCCGCACCATAATGCAGAAAAAGCAAAATGAGCTTTAGTCAATAAGCTTACTGTATATTCTGCAAAAGTACCAGCGCTGTAGAAAGGATTGCCATTCGATAAGGCAATGTGACCAGAGTGGCTATAGTCCATAGATAATGGGCTGTTGTATGAAAATAGAGCAGGGGTATTAATGAAGTTGTATACTTCTTGTTTAGAATATTCCCTATCCTGAATGTGGTAAGTAAATAAATTTAAGTACATAGTTTATCTCGTTTAATTTATAAGCCAAGTTGAGGTGAGTAATTTAAATTATAGTTTAAGGATGTCAAGAATTTTAATGCATAGTTAACTTTTTGCAAATAATCATCTGTCACTAAAACTGAATGATGCCAGTCAAAAAAATTAGAGGTGGCAATAGTTGGAACGCTGGCAGTTAAGTATTTATGATTTCGTCATATCAATATCACATGGATTTCTTAAGAAAGCGAAAGGGCTGGTGTTAATAATGTCATAAATTTCCTTTTGAGTATATTCACGGTCATAAATATTATATTTAAAAGGATTTATATACATGTTTCCAGCCCTTTGAGTTATGCTAAATATTCGCTTGGAACAGCTATAATGTCAGTGCCTTCAATTGTTTCGCCATGATGGTGATGATGTGGATCATGGTGATGAGGGTTGTGATGATGTTCATGATGCGTATCTTCTTTTGTAGTCTGTTTTAAAACTGCATAATCCCAGTCAAAAAAGCTTGATTTTTCATCTAATGTAACGTGTGCATCGCAATATTTATGATCCAGGAATTTCTTAAGTACTTTATCGCGTTGTTCTTCTGTTCTGTTGCTTGCATAGTATTCGTTAAAAAATTTAGTCAGCTCTGTACCTGAATAACATTCATCAAGGTCATCCATATCTACAATATTATTGCTGTTTCTTTTTGAATTAGAAATTGCACACCACGCACCAGCTGCAACAAGACCTAATGATAACGCTGGTGTAATAAAGAATGAGCCAACCGCACAACCAATCAGACCAGCCTTAACTACAATCGATGTCATACCCTCTACAAAAGTACCAGCGCTGTATGCTATGTCGCCATTTGAAACTGCCAAATGACCTGATTTGCTAACATCTAAGCTAAATGGACGAATATACGAGAAAAAAGGTTTGGTGTTGATGATGTTGTATACTTCTTTTGCGGTATATTCTCTATCTTCAATTTTATATTTAAACATTCCTGAAAACATATTTTTAGATTCCTTTTTATAAGTTGAATATTAATAAAATGAGGATAAATTATCCCCATATTATTTTGAGTATGAATTTTAAGTTAATTATTCTTCAAAGCTGAAGTTGCCGTATACGTTTTGAACGTCATCGCTGTCTTCTAAAGCGTCAATCATTTTAGTAAGTTTTTCAGCTTGCTCACCAGTTACCAGCGTTACATTGTGTGGTTTCCATGTTAGTGCAGCACTTAGAGCAGAGCCAAAAGTCGCTTCTAATGCTTCTTTAACCTTATGAAAGCTATCAATTGCTGTAATAATTTCATGACCTTCTTCAGTTGAAATACAATCATCTGCACCTGCTTCAATAGATGCTTCTAAGATTTTGTCGCTGTCAATGTCAGCTGTGTAAAGAATTTGACCAATGCGGTCAAACATGAAGCTAACGCTGCCTGTTTCACCTAGTTGTCCACTGTATTTATTAAATGCGGCTCTAACATCGGATGCTGTTCTGTTGCGATTATCGGTTAGTGCCTCGACAATAATTGCTATGCCGCCAGCTCCATAACCTTCATATCTGATTTCATCGTAGTTTTCGGTTGATCCTGAGTCGGTCGCTTTTTTAATTGCCCCGTCAATTCTGTCTTTAGGCATGTTATGGCTACGAGCCATATCAATTGCTAGACGTAATTTAGGGTTAAAAGTAATATCAGGGTTAGATTTGGCAGCAACATATATTTCCCTCACAAGTTTAGTAAACATTTTAGCGCGTTTTGCGTCCTGTGCGCCTTTTCTGTGCATAATATTTTTAAACTGGGAATGTCCTGCCATTTAAATCTCCTAACTTGCATACAAAATCTATATTGCAACTTTATGCCAAAATAACTAAATAATAGCAAATAAAATTTAATAAATATTAGTAAAAGTCTATTAAATTACAATGATCGTAAGTTTTGTTGCTCAGGTTTATAGGATTTATCTGTACAATTTACTTTTAAATGGTTAATCGGCGCATTATCGACTATTTGATTTTTATCGATGTCTATAATTTTCAACTTGGTAATATAATTACTTTTTGTATGTATTATAAATGGATTTTTACCATTGTACTGTTTAAAGAAAATTGCCGGAAGTTCAATAAGCTTGTTATCTACATTTTTTAAATCAATAATAATTTTCCCGCCTCTGCTGGTAATAATATCTGCTAATTTTTCAAAGATACTATATAAACTGATTTTATCCTGAGTCTCAGAATCAGTTTTTTCATAGCAATAATTATAATAAAGTTTATAACTTTCGTTGAAATATAAATTGATATTATTTGCTTTTGGTAAAACCATTTGATTAATCGGAATCCTTAAATCATGAATATTAAGTGATATTAAGCCTAAAAATTTTTGTGAAATATAGTGTAGTGGTGAATAATTATCGACTGAATATAATGTAATAATAGAAGTATAGTTTGTATTTAAATTTTTAAATTCTAAAGCTTCCTGATTAATATCTTTTATTATTATATGTCTTACATATTTAGGCCATATTATGTTGGATTGTAATGTATTTTGCATATCTAGAAATATTTCATTTGCAACTTCAATCTTGCTTAAATCGATTGTTTTTACAGTGTCTGAAATACATATCTCAAAGGTATTTATATGTTTTGGAGCGGTTTTTAATATGTAATTGGTAATGTTTTGTGTTAATGGATGTTCTAAATATGATAATTTTAGATTTTCGATGTTAGGAAATCTTTGAAATATTTTACTTAAATTTTCTGGTCTAATTTCAAAATTATGAGGGTCAATTATTATATGAAGGGAGATGCAATTTTTAAAAATAATATTCAAATTATTATCATCAAGTAGAATGCTTAGAGGCAATTTAATATCTATGGCATTTTGGAATATAGCTAAATCAATATCTTGTTTTCTATGTGCGTTATGAATTTTAAAGCTTTCTATATAGGGTAGTATACAATTTAACTTGGATTTGATGCGTATAATACTTTTGTTATCGCAGTCTATATTTTTAAGATTTCGCGTAATATTTAAAAGTCCAACCTCTGAATTATGAATCAATATATTTGTTAAAGACTCAAAACTAGCAATATTAAGCACGCCATATTGTCTTGGGGTGGTGGTTTCAGGGTCTCTTAGTATTAAGTTTTTAAAGTATGTAGTGCAGCGGTTTTGAGTAAAGGAATTTTGTCTACTTGCTATAAAAGTATTTGATGGAGCGTAATCAATTAATATACTGCTTTTAAATTTTTTATTAGGTGAGTTTGACGACACGTTATCTTGCAATTTTCTTTTAGACATAATAAATAGAACCTAGTCATTAATATTTCAAATTTATTAATAATATATTAACGACTAAATTGCAAGATTGTTTTTATTTATTTTTAAGAATTCTTTGTTTTTCTCTGTTCCAGTCTCTTTCTTTTATAGCCTCACGTTTATCATAATTAGCCTTGCCTTGTACTAAAGCAACCTCAACTTTAATGAAGTTCCTTGAGTTAAAATACATTTTCAGTGGAACCATAGTTAAGCCTTTTTGCTTAATTTTGCCTATTAACCTATTGATCTCTTTATGTTTCATCAGTAGCTTGCGCTTACGTTTAGGCTCATGGTTAAAGCGATTGGCGCCTTTATATTCCGAAATATGGCAATTTAACAAATACATCTCGCCATTTTCATCTGTAATAAATGAGTCGTTTAAGTTAGCCTTACCATCGCGGGATGCCTTGACTTCACTGCCCAGTAATACAATTCCAGCCTCAAAAGTCTCTAAAATATGATAATCATGACGAGCTTTGCGGTTTTCACAAATATTCCTAACGTGTTTTTCGTTTTTAGAGCTCATAAAACTTTCTCAACTCATCTTTTACTTTGGTTTCAAGCTTTGAATCCAGGGGGATTAGAGGCATACGAAGATTATTTTTGCATAAACCAAGTACGCTCATAGCATATTTCACCGGAATTGGGTTGCTTTCAATAAACATAAGATCAGTAATTTTATAAATTCTGTTATGTATTTCAAGCGCATCGGAGTACATTTGTTCATCACAAAGTGCATTCAGCTTCACTACGCTATCGGGTAAAATATTTGATACCACAGATACGCAGCCTTTAGCGCCTAAGCTTCGAGCAGGTAATGTTAAGTTGTCATCGCCGCATAATACATCAAAATTACTTGAAATTGCGCTAAGCTCCGCAAAGCGTGTTACATCATTTGTAGATTCTTTAATAGCCACAATATTAGGTATTTCAGCTAAATCAGCCACTGTCTCGACATTCATGCTAACCACAGCTCTTCCTGGAACATTGTATAACATAATCGGTAAGTCAGTAGATGCTGCGACTTCTTTAAAATGATAATACATACCTTTTTGAGTTGGTTTATTATAGTATGGGGTCACTAGTATAACGCCGTCTGCACCTGCTTCTTCAGCAATTTTTACCTGATTAATAGTTTTAGATGTAGTATTCAAACCAGCGCCAACTATTAATGGTACTTTATCTTTCGTTATTTTGCGTGCATTTCTTATAAGCTCGATGTATTCATCTTCAGTTAGATTCGCTGATTCACCCGTAGAACCGCTAACTACTAAGCCTGACACACCATTTTCAATTTGCCATTTTAATATTTGCTTAAATGCCACTACATCAAGTTTGTCATTATCATCAAATGGGGTGATAACTGCTGTAAATGTTCCGCTATATATTGTCATATGTTATATATTTGATTTTTATAAAAATTTTCCTTTTCTTATTTTTAAACTACTTTTATTGTGTTTTGAAGTATTATTTTGCTTGAAAGGGTAAGAATTTGTTTGTATTATATATGTAAATGAGAATCATTATCAATTAGACGGTTTATGGATAAGTTATTTTTAAGTTTAGTATTAGTTTTTGGGTATGTAAACAATGCTTCTGCAAAGGAAGTTTATTTTGCAGAAATAGTAATTGAAAATCATAAATTTCACCCAAATGTGCTAGAGTTGCCCAAGGATGTTAAAGTAAAGCTTAAGGTTATAAATAAAGATCCTACGCCTGAGGAATTTGAAAGTATCGAGCTTAAGAGAGAAAAAGTTGTGTCTGGTAATTCGGATACTATAATTAGTTTTGGCCCCTTGAAACCGGGTGAATATAAATTTTTTGGTGAGTTTCATGAAGAAACCGCACAAGGTAAAATAGTTGTAAAGGAATAAATTATGTTGTTATCAGCAGGACTTATAGTATTTAGAGAAGCTTTAGAGATAGTAATTATACTTACTATTCTGGCTGGCGCTACAAAAAATATACCGCACCGAAATCATTACATGCTTTTAGGAGTGGCTATAGGGACGGTGGGTTCTGCTATGCTTGGCTTTGTTTCTGATGACATAGATTCATATTTCGGTGGTGTTGGTCAGGAAGTTTTAAATGGTGTAATGCTTATTATTACTGCAATAATGATAGGTTTTACAGTTATATGGATGACTAAAAACGGACGTAAAAGTGGTTCAAAATTAAAGAAAGTTGTTGCTGAAATTGAGTCAGGTAGTAAAAAACCATATCATTTAGTAAGTTTAGTAGCGCTTTTGATGCTTAGAGAAGGCTCGGAAATAGTATTATATGTATCTAGCCTTATGATTGTTGCTAAGCATAGTATTCTCTCAATTCTATTTGCTTCTGTTTGTGGTGCTTTAGCCGCTGTAATGGCTGGTTTAATTGCTTATAATACAGCTAATCAGTTTGTGAAAAAACATATTTTTACAGTAAGTAACTGGCTTATGATATTTATAGCTGCTGGTCTTGCTAATCAGGGCGTGGGATTTTTAATTGCAGCAGATCAATTACCTGAGGTAATTTCAAGTTTATGGAATGTGAATAGTTTTCTACCAGATGCTGCCTTATTTTTTATAAGAAGTTTCCTGGGCAATATTACAAATCCATCTTTTACTGAAATGCTAACATTTGTAATAGTAATTGCCACTATGTCAACGGCATACAAAAGGGCAGTAAATGCTAAATAAATCCAAAAGATTTAGCATAGTATTTTTAGCGTTACTAAGTTTTAGTAATCAGGCTTTTTCTTTAAATCTTATACGAGATGCTGAAATAGAAGAGTCTTTATCATCTATAACGCGTTCTATTTCTAAGCATTCTCAGCTACATGGCGACCTTAGCGTTTATATTGTAGATGACAATAAAATCAATGCTTTTACGCCAGGTGGTAATCAGATTTTTATAAATACTGGTATGATACTTAAGTGTAAATCATATGATATGATTGCTGCGGTTATTGCCCACGAAATAGGGCATATGCAGTCTGGGCATAAAATTTCTCGTAGGATGAACATAGAAAATGCTCAAATGCTTGGTGCTATGGGTATGCTGCTAAGTTTAGGTAGCATAGTGGCAACTGGTGCCAGTGAAGGGGTCTTTGTTGGAACTCTTTCGGGGGCTGAAGCTATGCAAAGATCAGTTCTTAAGTTCTCAAGAGATCAGGAAATTGCTGCAGACGTAGCAGGGGCGCAGCTTTTAGATAAGGCAAATCTTGGTTATAAAGGCGCAATTAAAGTACTCGAGAGCCTTAAAAGATACGATAAAGTTATGAAGGATGAGTATTTATCTACGCATCCATTTGCGTCTGAACGAATCAAGTTGTACAAAGGTAAGCAAAGTGAAGGTGCTTTGGATGAAACTTTAGCTTTTGCTTATAAAATGGCAAGAAGTAAAACAGAGGCTTATACTTTACCAAATAAAGGCGTTAATGAATTGCCCTTACTTAAAAGTAATAGCCCTGAAGATATATATGAAAAAGCAATTATTGAATATCGTAACTACAGATACGCAGATAGCCTGAAAAATATAGAGCATTTATTGAAAGTAAAGTCAAATTATGCATATTTTCATGAGCTTAAAGGGATGATATTATTTGATTCGGGTAAGTGGCTGGATGGCATTGCAGCAATGGACAGGGCAATTGATCTGTCTAAAAACCCAGATCTTCTTAAAATTCAGAAAGCCTTATATTTGCTTTCAGTCTATGACAAAAACCGTGATAAAAATAACTTAAACAAGGCAGAGAAGGCGCTACTAAGTATAAATAATGAAAATGATATTTATTATAAGCATCATTTGCTTGCCAGAGTTTATGGTAAGCTCGGTAAGTCTACAAGCGTTGAGTATCACTTGGCTGAAATGAACTTTGCGATTGGTAATAAAGAAAGAGCAAAACTTCATGCTCAGAAAGCCCTGAAATTTAAAGACTTACTTAGTAAGTATCAAAAAACAAGGCTTAAAGATTTTGTTGAATAGATTTAATGACTATGATAAATCCATAGCCATCAAACCATTATTTATATCATCAACCATATTTCTAAAGTTTTTTAAAGAATCAGAATCTTCTTTTACATAACCCAGAATACGACTGGTAATATTATCAGGAAGATTTCCTATTTTGAAATTTTTACCAACCTGTGAAAATTTAATGTAAAAACTAAACCTGTTAAAACTTAAAAACTCATTTGGCTTATAATCCATTGCAACCATATTGGATATATAAGGCATAGCTTTTTTAAGTTTATCAAAGCTTATAGGCAAATTTTTAAAATACGAAAGTGGAATGTTTGGTAGATTTCTTTCTTGTAAAAATTGACTAAATTCCTTCTCTTCATTTTCAAGTTTGCTAGCAATTGGCTTATCTTTGATAGCAGAGTAATACTTATTTTTTAAACTGGAAATTGGCCATAGTAAGTCAACTATATCAGTACGCTTATTCATTGAAGCCTTACGTAATGCGCTGCACTTAGATGTTGTAGTTAAGTCATTGATATGTGCATTGTTTTTTATTAAAAGCTCAATGATATTTTTATTGCCTTTGTCTACTGCCATATATAATGCATTTCTGCCATACTTGTTTCTGATATTAAGATCTACGCCATTAGCTGTAATAAGTTTTGGAGCTATATTATAATATCCTGTAAAAATTGCTCTTTGTAACGGGGTGAGGTCATATTTATCTATGATATTAGAATTGGCACCACCAGCAATAAGCTTTTCCAATATTTTATCTTTGCCATAATAAACAGCCAGATTTAAAGGGGTATAACCCTCTCTATCTTGAATATTAAGATCAGCATGATGCTCGATTAGAAATTCGACAGCTTGTAAATTGTCATCTTTTACGAATAGATGTAACATTGTGTTTCCATCTTTATCTTTAATATTTAGATCTGGTTTGCTTCTTATTATGCGTCTTGCAATAGAAAATTGTTTGTTTTTAAGGGCAAAATATAGAGTGTTTGAACCATCTGGAGCTGTGATATAAAGATCTGCGCTAGTGTTTGCAATATAATATAACATTAAATTTTGTAACACTTCCTTGCTATTACATTTTATTGCCCAATAAAATACATTAAGACCATCATTATCGTGAGCATCAATATCTGCGCCTTTCTGTAAAAGTAGTGTAGTTACTTTATCTGAAAAGTTTCTTGCTGCTATAATTAGTGGCGTTGCTCCATTAGCTCCGCGAGCATTGATATTTGCTCCATTTGCGATTAATAGCTTAGCAAATTCAGGGTTTGAATGTGAGGCTGCTACATGAAGTGCAGTGTCATTTCCTGGAAGCTGATAGTTTACGTTTATATTGCTATCTATAAACATTTGTACATAAGAAATGTCTGATCCTCTGCATGCGTAATGTAGAACTGTGTGTCCTGAATTGTCAGCAATATTAATATCAGCATTATGTTTGATGTAAAGTTCAATGAGTTGCTTTTTATTAGAACTTAGCGCTACATGCAATGGGGTTTGACCGAGTGCATTCTGAGCGTCAATATTTGCTCCTCTATTTAAGAATTTTAAAGCCGTTTCAGCGTTAAGCCAATTAGATATATGATGAAGCGGTGTTGTATTTGAGTTATTTGTAATATCAACTCTGGCATTATTATCTAATAAATAATCTAAGATTTCTTCGCTAAAAGCCTTAAAATCTCCTTTTTCATTTTTTTGCGCCAAACATATTAATAAAGGCGTATCTCCTTTTATATCCTGCGCATTGATATCGCTTCCATTACTAATTAGCATTCTAACAATGTGAATATTTTGATTTTCCACGGCATAATGAAGCGCTATGCGATTATTTTTATTTACAGTGACAGGATTTGCGCCTTTTTCTAATAATATTCTTACAGCTTCTTTATTTCCTGATATAGTAGCCTCATGTAATGCGGTGTTGCCAAATTCATCCTGTATATTAACATCTGTACCTTGCTCTACTAAGTACTGGAATATATCATTTTTTTTGTATTTAAGTGCGCAACTTAAAGCACTTTGATTATTTTGGCATTTTGTATTAACCGAAACGCCTTTGTTGATAAAAGCTTTTACAGCATCCAGTTTGCCATTTTTAATTGCAATTTCAAATGGTGTTCCCCCAAATGGTTTTAAAAAGAAATCAACATTTGCTCCTTTATCTATAAGAAGCTCAATAACTTTGTCTCTTCCATAATCAGCAGCTAAGTATAAAGGAGATTCATATTGTCTTGTGCTATCTATATTTTCTATTTTTGATCCCTGGTTAACTAAGTATTCTACAGCTTCATAGCTTCTGCTTGTGATTGAGGCATGGAGAGGAGTATAACCATGAAAATCCATTGCATGGATATTAGCTTTGTTTTGTATTAGTACTTTCATAACATCAATATGACCATTTTCGGCTGCCAGATGCAATGGGGTTTCCTTATGATCAGCTAAAGCGTCTATGTTAGCCCCAAATTCAATTAATAGCTTAACAATTTCTGTATATCCATGCTCCGCTGCCTTATGCAGAGGTGTTTCTTTTTGAGAATCAGCATAATTAGGATCTTGACCTTTCTCTAAAAGCTTGCGTGCTGATTTAACTAACCCATTCTCGATTGCCCAAATTAATGGTATGCGGTGATAGTGGTCAGTCAGATTGATATTGGCATTATTATCAATTAATAATGCTGCCGCGTCATCTTGATGATGAATTAATGCCCAGTTTAAGGCTGTAGAGCCCAGGTTATTTTTCTCATCAATATTAGTATTTCCTTCCAGAAGTCTTTGAATTTCTTCTAAGTTTCCTTCTTTTGCAGCTTTATGCAAGGGAATTTCTTTGTCATACATATCAAATTACCGCTAAAAATATAAATAGTTTATTAACTTATATCATAATTTAGTGTAAATATCAAGTTATGAGTAGGCTGTAAATTAACTCAAGATTAATGCTTGGGTAAGTAACTGTTATATATATTTTTTTTATATTTTTGAAGAAAGCAAAATAAGTTATAATTTACCTAAAAACTGCTCAGCACTATTTATAAGATTCATTATAATGTCTTTAGCAGGTTCGATCTTTTTTACAAGCCCAACAGATTGACCGGCCATAAGAGAGCCGTTTTCTACATCACCATCTACAACGGCGCGACGCAGCGCACCCGCCCAGTAATGCTCGATTTTGAGCTGAGCATCTTCCTTAGATAGTTCGCCTTTATAAAACTGATTAATAACTTCTCTCTGAAATTTTAAAAATTCTTTAGTGCCTTTATTATCAATGGCTCTTACTGGAATAACAGGGAAGTTTTCATCAAGCTGAACGCTAGCATTTGCATCTCTTGAGTTTGCTTTAACAAATGCATTCTTGAAGTTTTCGTGAGCAATAGATTCGCTTGCGCACACAAACATAGTGCCTAACTGGCAGCCAGCTGCGCCTTGAAGTAAGTATGTTGCAATCATCTCGCCTGAACCAATACCGCCAGCAACAAATACAGGCACTTCGTCTTTAATATGTGGTAAAATTTCCTGGACTAAAACCGAAGTAGAAACGGGTCCAATATGTCCACCTGCTTCCATGCCCTCAATAACAATAGCATCAGCACCTGATTTTATGAGCTTTTTAGCAATAATAAGAGCTGGGGCAAAGCATAAAACTTTCACGCCTGCTTCTTTAAGCTTTTGAATATGCGCGGTTTTTGGAAGCCCTCCGGCTAAAACTACATATTTTATGCCTTTGTTTATGCAAACATCAATAAGCTCATCCATTTGAGGATGCATAGTAATTAAATTAACGCCAAAATTCTTTTCGGTTAGGGCAAAGGTTTTATCAATTTCTTTGCTCAACA
Source organism: Alphaproteobacteria bacterium 33-17 (assembly GCA_001897445.1). Lineage (NCBI taxonomy): Bacteria > Pseudomonadati > Pseudomonadota > Alphaproteobacteria > Alphaproteobacteria bacterium 33-17. The sequence continues at coordinate 101,286 of MKSX01000027.1, forward strand.
ATTCTGGAGGCATTGCAGAACAGGCAATAACACCAAATGCGCCTGCATTTGAAATTGCTGCAACTAAATTAGCCTCACTTACCCACGACATTGCGCCAGCAAGTATAGCATGTTCGCACCCTAAAAAGGAGCAGCCCTTATTCATAAGGGCTTTTAAATTTTTGCTCATATTAACTTAATTAGATTGTTAGTTTTTATATATCAGCAACAGATGCAGAAACTGTTTCAGGCTCATTTAAAACATTATCAACTGTTACATTAAAGCTAAGCTCATTAGTGTTTCTTGTGAGTTCAAGTTTGCCATTTGTATTTTCAAGTAATCTTGAAGTATATAAATATAGTACGTTTTGGCTATTGAAAACTAAATTAAGGTTTTTGTCCGCAAGGATTTTTACTGCGTCATTTTCAACTTTAACGCCTTGTGGGCTGTAAGCTTTTGTTATAAAAGAAATTTTGCCTTCTTTAGCATTATCAATTTCAATATCAACTGAACCGCCATAAATTAAACTGCTTGCAACTATTAAAACTGAGATAATCAAAGCTTTAGATGCTGCGCTTGTCATGTTAATTTCGTCAGGGCGAGTTAAATTTTTCCAGTTAAAAGTAATGGGCTTCTCAGAAAAATAAGCGCTTATCATCGGTTTGATTTTGTTTAAGCTTACTTCAGAGTTTGCAGGAGAATAACCAAGTACTGCTTTAAATAACTCTAATCTTGAAACAGCCTGAGATGAACTTAACTGCATAAGCTCAATAGCTTTTTGATGAACATCTGAGCGGGATTCCTTTAAAAATTCTGCACCGTTATTCATCGCCCCAACAGGGCCTGCAAGATCATGAAAAACTTTTGACATTAAAAGTTGAGAAACTTCAAAATCGCTAATCATTGTTTACCACCTAAATTGTTAAAGATATCTGTATTACAATATACATAACCGCAATTTTTGCAATATACAAACTAATTTTTAGTATAATGCAAATAAATTTAATTATTTATAATCAAAAAATTGTAGAAAAGGTATAGATTTTTAATATTATTAAACTATACTTAGTTTTAGTGTAATCATCTGATTTAAAAAGAAATATTATGACAAAAATTTCAAAAATTGCCGTTATCGGCTCTGGAACCATGGGGTCAAATATAGCCGCTTTAATTGCAAGCGCGGGCTATAGTGTTTTATTATTCGACATTGCGTCAAATGATAAAGACAGATCTTCAATAGCAAAAAAAGCTATAGAAAACATTCTTTCCAGTCCATTAAAGCCGCTAATGGACAAGAGTCTATCTAAAAATATTACGCCCGCTAATCTGGACGATGACTTAAAAGAGCTGGAGTCAGTTGATTGGGTGGTTGAGGCAATTGTTGAAAACATTGATATTAAAAAAAATCTATATGCAAAAATCACCCAATACTTAAGTAAAACAGCTATCATCTCATCTAATACTTCAACTATCCCCTTAAAGGATTTGGTTAAGGATTTAGATGAAAATTTTGCAACTCAATTTGTAATAACTCATTTCTTTAACCCTCCGCGTTATCTTGATTTATTAGAGTTTGTTACTTTAGAAAATACTAAACCTGAAGTAATTGAAACTATTAAAAATTTCTGTGAAATTACACTAGGTAAGCAAATTGTAAACTGTAAGGACACGCCAGGATTTATTGCTAATAGAATAGGTTGTTACTGGCTGGAGCAAGGATTAAGAATAGCTATTCAGGAAAATGTACCGATTGATATGGCTGATAAAGCTGTTGCAGAATATACAGGAATACCTAAAACAGGGGTATTTGGGTTATGGGATTTAATAGGAATTGACCTAATGCCGATGATAACAAAATCAACCGTGTCAAATTTAAGTGATTCTGATGATTATGTTAAAATTAGCAAAGATAAAGTTGATATTGTTGATAAATTAATTGCAGAAAAGCGTTTAGGCAGAAAAACAAAGGCAGGATTTTATAAAATTGAAAAATCAGACTCAGGAAATAAGACTTTAATAACTGACCTTAAAACTGGTGAGTACATTGAGTCATCTGGTTCAAAAATTGAGAAAATTGAGAATTTAAAATATATTCAGTCACTTCCTTCTAACTATGGTCGTTTTGTATGGAGACTTACCTATAAAATGCTGAATTATGCAGCTGGCTTAATCCCATCGGCAGCTTATAATATAAAAGATATTGATACTGCTATGAAAGAGGGGTATGGCTGGAAGTATGGTCCTTTTGAGCTTATAGATATGCTGTCTGATGATAAGCAGGTTGGGGCTGAATGGTTAAGAATTCACATTGAAATATTAGGTGAAAAGCCAGCACTATTGCTTAAAGAAATAGGTAATAAAAAGTTTTATAACAATGATACTTATTTTGATAACGGCAATTATAAGCCAGTATCGCAAGAAAATATCATAACTTATAAAAAGTTATCTACACTTCCACCAATTATTGAGTCCAAATCAGCAAAACTAGTTGATATTGGTAATGATATTTTATGTTTAATGCTAACTAATAAAATGGGTGTATTAGATAGCGATGCTTTTGATGTCATTATTAAATCTGTAAGCTATATGGATAAGAACCCTTTCGACGGAATGATTATAGCGGGAGATGAAGATAATTTTTGTGCAGGTGCAGATGTTAATAATTTTATAGCCTATCATGAAAATAAAGAATTTGATAAAGTAGCTGAATTATTAAAACATGGTCAGCTTGCTATGAATACTATTAAAAACTCAGTAAAACCTGTTGTTTGTGCTATAAATGGTGTGGCTTTTGGAGGGGGATGTGAGCTTGCCCTTCATGCAAAAGGCGTTCAAGTTCATGCTAATAGTAAAGTTGGCTTAGTAGAAACTCGTATAGGTCTTATACCTGGCTGGGGTGGATGCAAAGAAATGGTAATGAAACCATTTAGAAGTACTAATATTACAAGACCTTCGCAGGAGATTGTTAATAATTTTAATTTAGTATTTAATGCCATTAATAGTGATTCTGCTATAGAAGCAATTAACTTGGGCTATTTAAGCGTTAATTCGACGCAAATTACTTTTAATAAAAAACGCCTGCTCGAAGATGCTAAACAATATGCCATAAAACTAGCTAAAAATAAAACACTTGCATATCCATCATTTGTTATGATCGATGCCGAGCTAATAAATGATAAAGTAGCATCCCTTGTTGATGTAGCAAATTTGTTACCGCACGAAAAGAAGATAATGGAAATCCTGCTTAAGATCTTTACTACTAAGGGTAAATCTATTATAAAAGATGAGGAAATGAATGATATGGAAGTTGATGGCTTTATAGATTTAATTAAAACGGATGCTACATATCAGCGCATGGTTTCGCTTATTAAAAATCGTAAAGTTTTGAAAAATTAGAGAAAGAGGCATTGCTTGAGTAGATTAGATAAAAACATTAAGAAATTGGTTCTTGATTTTATACTTAAGAATATAACTCAGGTAATAAATGCAGTATTCGCGACCGTTGATCCTCCAAAAGAGGCAGTAAGATTTTTGTATCAAAGATTATACTTTGCCTATGCCAGTGAGAAGGCTGTAGTTATTAATAATATTTCTAAGCTGGAAGAACTTTCAAAAGATGCGGTGAAAAGTGATTTTCAGGCAAAAATGGTGCTAAAAATTACCAGACCTATTGTTAAAATTAACTTTCTTGTTAAAGCTGAGTCCAAAATCTTTGAAATGATGAAAATACCTGCGGATTTTGATACTAAAAACAAAGAAAACGTTCAGCTAATTATTAATTACGCAGATAAAGTATTATCTAAATTTATCGATGATATGTTTAAATTCCAGAATGAAAGCACTTCATCTTCAAGGGATGAAGTTGTAGAGCGGGTTACAAAGTCCGTTGATAGCCTTTTTAAGGTTGATAACGAATTTGAGTTCTAAAACTTTAATATCGAATAATTGAATTTTTCACAAAAGTTAATTTATTATCATATTTAGCTTGCGCAAAGTATTGATTTTATGTTATTTTTAAATTAGTAAATTTATTAATGGTATTGCAATATGTATTCCGCTAGGCTAAATTTTAAGATTGTTTCATCCTTATTTTTAATGGCAAGTACTGCATTAAACCATACACATGCAAATTCAGGTGCTTTAGAACAGATTGACCTAGAAGGCGTTACTGTACTAGAGGAAAATGAACTGACAGGTATATATGAGCAGTTCATGGAAAGAGAGATAAATGAAAAAGATGTAAAAGAAATGGAGAACTTGCTGAGTTCAGTTTATATGAAAAAAGGTTTTCCATTTGTGAAGGTGTATTCCGAAACTTCTCCTAATGGTGATGCTATAAATTTCAGGGTTGTGGAAGGATATTTAAAGGAAATTTACTGGCAAGCGGAAGATAGTGAGCCTGATTATATTATTAGACAGATGATTGATAAATATAAAAATAACGAAGCATTTAATTTAAAGGATTTTCAAGATAATCTTATCATTATTAACTCTATGAATACCCGCAAAATTAGCGCTATATTAGACAAATATAAAGATGAAAATGGTAATGAGGTTGAAGGGGCATTTTCAATAACCTTGGTAGAAGATCTGTTAAAGATGGGGACTGTAAGCATAGCTTTTGATAATAATGCGTCAAAACAGCTTGAACGTAACCAACTTACAACATCTGTCAAATTTAATGACCTTATTAGTAAAAATGAGCGATTAAATTTAGCTTTTACAAAATCGCTTTTAAGTAATGATATGAATGCTTTTTCAGGTAGTTATGAAAAAATGATTAACATGTATGGTACTACGGTTGATTATTCATTTAATGCAGGTGCGCAATACCCTATAGGTCTCTTGTCAGAGCTTGATTTTATTAATAAGACAAATTCTAATAGTTTTGGGGTTACTCATCCATTCTACAAAACCTTAACAGAAGGTATGTACGGTAACATTAACTTTGCTATGAAAAATGTAGATACCAAAATGCTGGGTAGTAAATTATATTCAGATAAAATAAGAACTTTAAGCCTTGGTGTTTATGGCGATAAAATGGACTCGTATAATGGTAAGAACACATATTCAGCTGTGTTTATAAGGGGTTTGGATATGTTTGGTGCTTCTGAGGCAAATTCTAGTCTATCATCCAATACAAGCGCTAAACAAGAGTTTAGTAAATTAAAACTTGGTCTTTCGCGTAATCAGTTTTTACCATATGATTTTTCATTTTTTACACGTTTAAAAGGGCAGGTTAGTGGTGATAGTTTGTTGTTATCAGAAAAATTTACAATGGGTGGCGCTGAGTGTGGAAGAGGTTACAATCCTTCGGAATTTTCTGGTGATGCAGGTATTTGCTCTATTGCAGAGATTCGACAAACATATAAAACCAGTATTGATAACCTTATATTTCAGCCATTTGTACATTTTGATACCGGGCAGGTTCATGATGTAATCAGAACATCAGGTGTTAAATCTAAGGCTACGGCGTCTTCCTATGGCGGTGGCACTAAGTTTACACTTCCTATGAATTTTTCGGGTGTTGTATCTTCATCTAAAGGTGTGAACCGTAAAAATTACGCTGGTACTAAAGCTAAGCGCCCAAAAATGACATTTATGCTGGGGTATGATCTGGATTTTTGATATCAATATAAATTTTAGCTTGATTTTAATATAGCCTTATGATAAATAATTAATTTATAAAATTATATTAATTATTTTTTAATAAAAGGTATTGTGATGAAATCGCTATCAAGTTTGATCCATTCTCATGGGTATAATAAGTTATTTATAAATGAAAGATTAGATAGCGGACAGGTTACAAAAAATGAAATTGATCGTGCATTAGTAACTGCAGTTAATCATTGTCATATTGAATTAGCGGAATTATTTATCAATTATGGTGCTGACATTAATTCTAGTATAGAGATGTCAGGTTTGGGCTATGAAATGACTCTGATTCAATTAGCAGTCCTTAAAAAAAATCCTAAAATTTTAGGAATGCTCTTAGATGCGGGAGCAGATGTAAACAAAAAATCAGGTAATGGTTCAACTGCTTTAGATTTAGCTATTCACATTTCTGAAACTGATAAACACCAAGAGGGTGATATAGAAATAATAATGGCGCTTTTATTATCTAAAGGTGCAAAATCCAGCAAGGAATTATTAAAGCCAGCTATTCATGTACAAATACTTCCTATAAAAAGCCAATTTAGATCTAGGCAAGAAGTTCCAAAGCATTTGCTAGAGCTTGATCTTGTAAAAGAAAAAGCTCGTGATGATTTCTGCAGAATGCTAGATTCAGATAATGAAAACGAAAAAGTGCAAGCAAACTTTCTTAATGCTTTTGCTAATTCAAATACATTAACAAGAGAAAAATCCAGAGATTATATAGTTCAAAAAATTACAGAAAAAGGCGAGTGGTCTCAGCCATTACTTTATGCTTTAAATAAGTGCTGTGAAATAAATATCGATGATGAAAAATATGATCAATATGCTCATTTACAAAACTCTATTGAAGTTGATTTCAGAAATCTTGTTAGAACTGGCGATGTAGAAATTGATAAAATTATTGAAAATCACGCAAAATTATATCATCACAAGCAATTTATGACGAGCAAATAAATCATAAAATAAGTGCAGTAATTAATTTGGCACTTATGTAAGAATGTATTTGGCACTTATGTAAAAATGTATTTGGCACGGAACTTGCATATATCATAAATGAATATTTATTTGTGGTATATTATGACTTTATCAGTTTTACCAATTGTAAGTCCCGTGCAAGCTCAGGTAGCTCAAAACACAGCTACTGAAGGTCAAGTAATTCAAACTGCCGAAGCAGGTGATAGTGGATTTGGACAGGTTCTAGAAGTTGCAATGCAGTCTGGCGATGTATCAGCTGCCCAAAATCAGAGTAATCTTTTTACAATGACGCTGGAGACTTTACAAACTCAGGAAATTATACCATCTTTACCTGAGGATGTGGATAGTACAGCAGTTTATACTGATGAAATGGGTTTAAATGCCGCACAAATTCAAAATGCTAGCCAGCCTATAATACAACCCTCTGATATTAATGCCGAAATTGATAATACTCAGTTAATCGATAGCTATTCTGAAACTATCGAGCTGCCTGAAATTACACCTCAAAAGTCATATGCAGACGATTCATTTGGTAGTGAATCTAAGAGCCTTCCTGATAATTTAGATAATGTTAATAATGGTTATGATATATCTCAGGAAAATATCCCCATAGACTTTAACAATCAGGCTGTAAATGCTAATGCTGCGGCAAATATTCAGCCTTCATTACAAACTGAAGTTCAAGCATTGGATGACGTGTTGCCTTCTGAATTTGATGAAGTAAGCATGGAAAGCTTATCATTAAAACGTCCTAAGGCAATTAATCAGGTAAAAGAAGTTAAGCTTGAGTCTATAACATCTGCGGAAGAAATAGCAGATTTAGAGGCAAATTTAGAATATAATAACGATATAGATAATGCGAATTTAGAAACTCCAAGATACAATGAGGCAGAGCTGGTTGATGCCGAACCTGAAGTAATACTAAACTCAAAATCATCTCTAGAAGTTGGCTTAGATCTTAATAAAACTGTATCTTCAAATTCAGCAGCATCAGCAGATGAAATAGTAAAAGAAATTAAAGCAGGCGAAGCACTTGCTTCTGAAAATATCAGTGCAAATCAGGTTTCAGCTGAAATCAAACCAGCAAGCAATTCATCTGGCAATCAAGACTCATCATTTGCTGAGAAAAAAGATAATGAAACAGGAATAAGTGATAATAATAATTCTGGTCATATAACTAATGGCAGTAATAAAACAGAATTTGCTCAAAAGCTTGAAAAACTAGACGCATCTATTAAAGAGCCTGCGCTTCCTGTTGTTGATCAGGTTAAAAGCCAGATTACCAAAAACTTACAAACAGGTACAAGGCAAATGACTGTCCAGCTTGATCCAGTTGAGCTTGGTAAAGTTGAAATTAGTATTAGCATTGATAAGGATTCTTCAGTTAAGCAAATTTTTGTGAATGTTGAAAGACGCGAAACACTTGAGATGCTAGGTAAAGATCTTGCAAACCTTGAGAAAAATTTAAACGATACAGGTATTAAACTTACAACGGGTGATATTAACTTAAGCTTAATGAGTGATAGATCATTTAGCGACCACCAACGTGAATTCATGGAAGAACAAAAAGAATTTTTAAAGAGTTTAGACTCTGAAATATTAAGTGATGAAGCCGATATAAACGTAGGCACAAGAAGTTATAATGTTGATAAACTTTTAGATATAGTAGCATAAGAGGGAGATAGAAATGGCAGAATTAAGTAGCAATCCGTTTTTACAAAAATTACAAACAACACCGCATCAGGACAGAATTAAACCTATTAAAAAAGATGGTGTTGGCGGTAAAAAAGATCAACTTATGGCAGATCGCGATGCGTATATGGCATTACTTCTAACTCAGCTTAAAAATCAAAATCCGCAAAGTCCAGCAGATACTAATCAAATGACTCAAAACATTGTAGCAATTTCTCAGGCTGAGCAGGCAATTACAACAAATGAACATTTAGAAAAGCTTGTTACAATGCAGGAACACGCTCATAAATCATCTATTGTTAGCTATATTGGCAAGGAAGTAGAATATGACAATTCCAAACAAAGTCTGGAATTTGGTCAGGCTTCGTTTACCTATGAGCTTCCAAAAGATGCTGAAACATTAAAGGTAAATATAGTTGACGCAAAAGGTCATTTAATTAGGTCTCTTGGTAGTGACAGAAATATGCGTGCTAAAGGTGTTCATCAGTTTGATTGGGACGGTAAAGATAACAACGGTCGTATGCAAAAAGAAGGCGTTTATCAAATTCAAATTGATGCAGCGACCGAAAATGGAACGCCAATTGCCGCAAATACAGCAGTAAGGGCTAAAGTAGAAGGTGTTATTGAAGATTATGCAGGTAATTTTGAACTTGTTTTAAATAATAGAAATAAAATCGGAATAAACAGACTTTCAGGTATATTTGCTGCGCCTGAAATGAAAAAAGATGAAAGAGCTGGTCAGGTAGATCTCTCAAAGCTAATGGAATCAATGAATAACTTTAACATTAATGAATAATTAGGGGGTATATTATGGCATTATACGGAGCTTTCTTCGCAGGCATTTCGGGGATGAATTCAACAAGTAAGGCGATTGCTGTTGCTTCTGATAACATCACCAATACTAACTCTGTTGGGTATAAATCTTCTTCGGCTAATTTTATTACGCAGGTAACCCAAACAAGTAGTAAAAACTCTTATTCAAGTGGTGGTGTAGAAATTGCTAATCGTAGGGCGGTGGATATTCAGGGTATGATTCAGGCAACTGGTGTAGTAACTGATATTGCTGTTTCTGGTAAAGGATTATTTGTAGTTAACAGTAAAAACGATGTGTCTGGTGATTTCTTATTTACAAGAGCTGGTTCATTTAGACAAGATGCTCTAGGAAACTTCGTAAATTCTGGTGGTATGACGCTACTTGGCTGGCCTCTTGACAACGAGGGTAGAATTCCAGGCGCCCCTGGTAACTTAAATACCATTTCAAGTGCGCTCTTAGATAGTTTGAAGCCTGTAAACTTAAAGACATTGAGTAATGCTGTAGCTGCAACAACTAGAGTAAATTTTTCTATTAACCTTGATTCTGGTGAAGATTTATTAGAAGGGGCAGGTCAAACTATTTCCATTGTAAATACATCTGCAGAGAACGCTACAATCGGGATGGATGATATTATCGTTCCTAATGCAAATATTAGGGAAGGTACAACAATTAGAATTAACAATGGTGCAACCTCTTATACTTATCAATATGGTGGTGTATCTTTTAGTAACGACGTATCACTAGGTATCCTGGGGTCGATTAACCCTACTCAGGTATTTACAACTGGTGTGATTAATGGTGATCAGTTTACTATTTCTAACCCAACGATAGGTACTTACACTTTCACATTTACTACAAATGCTCCTGATACAACATCAGGTTTCTTTAATAACCTTGCCACTCTTGCGGAGGCTATGAATAGAACAACAGGTCTTACCGCTAGAGTCCAGAATAATCGCTTATTTGTTTCTGCAGAAGATTCAAGTCAAGCACTAACATTTGCAAACGTAGGTGCTGCAACAATGGTTGGTGGTCTTGGCTTCTTTAACGTTGCAGCTGCAGCTTCAAATATTACAAACGATGGCGTTTCAACATCTGATGATATTACAGCTGTGCCGATGTTTGGTCAAAATACAACTACAGGTGCGTTTGTTGGTCCTACAAACGGTGACACACTAACTATTGCAACTCCATCACTTGGTACTATTTCCTTTACATTTAACTCCCCACCAGGTGCTGGTCAGTTTGATACTCTTGCAAACCTTGCAACTCTTATCAATGCTCATGCAGGATTTAACGCAAATATTTCAAATAACAGGTTATCAATTTCCCCTGCAGATCCAACTGATACTATGACATTTGGTTTCACAGGTACTAACTTTCCTGCAACTTTAAACTTACCAGATACTACTACACTTCCAGGTACTGTAAGAAGGTTCTCGACGCTTGCAGCATTACAAACTTTAGTGAATAATTCTGCTGGTATTAAAGCTAAAACAGAAACATCTGGTGTTACTAGTGCTAGGCTTAAAATTTATAATACAGACCCGCTTGGAACCATTACGTATGATTATGGTTATCCATTGCCAGGATCAAATAATATTTTGACTGAATTTTCATTGCAGCGTAACGTAGCTACAACAGCTATGACAACTGCATATGATAATGCTAAAGGTGTGCCTACAACAACGCCTACAGGTCCTGCTTATGACCCAACAGCATTACTTGCGGGCAATATGGCTGGTGGGCTAATTGTTCCCCATTTTAGCCGTAACTTTGAGGTATATGACCCACTTGGTGCAAGACATGACTTCCGTGCAAGCTTTTTAAAAATAGGGATAAATGTCTGGGCTATGGAGGTTTATGCCTTAAATCCTAATGATATTGTTTCAACATCAGGAAGAACTGATGGACTTGTTTCATACGGAAACGTTACTTTTAACGGGGATGGTAGCTTAAGAGACGTTGACAACGCCCTTGTCAGTCCAATAACATTTACATGGACAAATGGTGCGCTTCCAAGCACTGTAACTTTATTTATGGGTACGGCGGGTGTGCCAGCTGGTACTGTCGGTGCGACTCAGATTGGTCTTCGTGATGGTTTAAGCCAAATTAGATCTGATTATAACGTGCAGTTCGTAGAGCAAAACGGTGTATCTGCTGCGTTATTAAGCTCAGTAAGTATTGATGATGATGGATTCGTAATTGCCAATTATCGTAATGGTCTTTCGCAAAAACTTTTCCAAATTCCACTTGCTGATTTCCCAAATCCAAATGGTCTTACTGCTTTAGACGGCAACGTATTTGCATCTAACCAGGAGGCTGGTGCATTTAACCTACGTGAGCCAAATACAGGTGGTGTTGGTGGCATTAAGTCAAGTGCGCTTGAGCAAGCTAACGTTGAGCTTTCTGATGAGCTAACAAGACTTGTAGTTTATCAACGTGGTTATGAGGCTGACACTCAGATTATCAGAACTGTGAATGATCTGCTTAGAGAGTTAAATAGACTGTTTACGTAAAAAATTATTAGTCTACTACAAGCCGGGCTTAGTCCCGGCTTCTTTATTTTGTTTTCTTGATACACAATCAATCAAATCTCTTTTAATTTGCTTATCGATATTTTCATTGCCTGTTAATAAGATGCTATCTGGTAGTAATTGCTCACATATCAAATTAAAACTATCCATATCAATTGTGCCAAATCTGCTATTTTTACGTAAGCTGTCTTTCCAGTTATATATACCTGCCTCATTTTTTTGGAGTTTCACAAGGTTTTGGAAATTTTGTATATCTGGGAAATTAGAGATTACGACTTCCTGATTATATGTTTTAAGCTCTTTGGGATAATGAGTTGCCAGGAATTTAATTGCCGCTTGCTCTGGATTAGGCGTAGTTTTAATAAAATCGAATATAGGATCATTACAACTAACTAAGTTAATATCAGCTCCTTTTGCAATTAAAAACAAGCCTATAATTTTATCGCTATCCTCGGGTTTATCTTTATTTGCGGGCATAGGAACATTTTTCTTTTTATCTTGAATGTTTACATCTGCATCATACGCTAAGAGATAGGTAATAGTTTTATAATCTCCATTTTCTGCGGCTATATGAAGAGGTGTTTTTTTCTTTTTATCCTGGCAATCAACATCGGCTCCTTCTTCAAGTAAAGCTCTGGTAAATGATAGATTAGATTGCGCTACTGCTATATAAAGCGGTGTATTTTTAAAAACATTATTATTATCAATATTGATTCCTTGAGTTTTAAGGTAACTTATTAATTCTCTATTTTTTGCCAAAGAATGTTTTTTATACATTGCTGCATTGTGTAATAAATTGTCACCATTTTTATCTTCGGTTAACGGATTACCACCATGTTCGATTATTAATTTTAATGCTTTTAAATCTCCTACCTTTAAACATTTTTCCATAGCATCTTTATAAAACCATAGTTTCCTTTTAATATCGCTTGATGTTTTAAAGGTAATTAGTTCTTCTTCAAGCGCTTTGTAATTTTTGCCAATAATATAATCTGTTAATTTCATTCTAAATACCCAAATTATGCATTTATTAATATATTATACAATTTGCAATTATAGTGGTCAATTTTATAAATTTTTAACTAATTTTGAGTAACTTAAAGGTAAAGGAAAGATTAATGCTAGACTAAATGCAAGAAATAAGGTATTTTAGGCTAACATTTGAATAATATAAATTACAAAGAATTACATGACATTTAATATAAATCATAACAAAGATAAGTTATTTTTCGTACCACTTGGTGGATCAGGCGAAATTGGAATGAACCTAAACTTATACCATCTAGACGGTAAATGGCTAATGGTAGATCTTGGCGCCGGCTTTGCCGATGACTATTTGCCAGGTGTTGATATTATCGTTCCAGACATTGAGTTTATTGAAGAACAAAAAGAAAACCTTATTGGCTTAGTGCTTACTCACGCACACGAAGACCACGTTGGTGCTGTTATATACCTTTGGGAACATTTGCGTATGCCAATTTATGCTACGCCATTTACAGCAGCCTTTTTAAAGGCGAAGTTTGCTGAAAAATTTGGTACAAGTAAGCATGTTAAAATTAAAGAAGTGCCAATGAACAGGCGCTTTAAGGTTAGTAATTTTGATATAGAATATGTAACACTTAATCACTCTGCTCCTGAAATGCAGGCTTTATTCATCAGAACACCTGAAGGTAATATATTTCACACAGGTGACTGGAAGTTTGACCATGACCCTGTTGTAGGCAATCCAAACGACGAAGCATTACTTGCTAAGCTTGGCGAAGAAGGTGTAGACGTTGTGATTGGTGATTCAACCAACGTATTTAATAAAGGATTTTCTGGGTCTGAGGGTGATCTTAAAAAGAGCTTAGAGAAATTGGTAATGGAATGTAAAGGCTTAGTTGCCGTTACAACATTTGCTTCAAACCTTGCCAGAATTGAAACAGTAATTGCCGCTGCCAGAATGTCAGGGCGTAAAATTGTGGTATCTGGTCGTAGTTTCTGGAGAATTATTAGAGCAGCTCAAGATTCTGGTTATTTAGAAGATCTGCCAGATTTGGTTGATGAAAGAAGTATGTCAAATTACCCACGTCATCAGCTTTTACTTTTATGTACAGGTTGTCAGGGTGAGCCACTAGCTGCAACAACTAAAATTGCAACGCAGAACCATCCAAATATTCGCCTAATTCCAGGTGATACGGTGATTTTCTCATCAAAGATTATTCCAGGTAATGATAAAGCGATTTTCCGTTTATTTAACATGTTTGTTAAACTTGGTATTGAAGTTTTAACTGAAAGAGACCATTTTGTACACGTTTCAGGTCACCCAGGAAGAGGGGAGCTTGAAAAAATGTACACACTTTTAAAGCCTAAAACAGTAATTCCAGTGCATGGTGAGCTAATTCATATGCATGAGCATGCTAAAATTGCTCGTGAGGTTGGTGTTCCGTTTACTGTTGAAGTTGAAAACGGTGATATGATTCATATTGCGAAAGAAGGCTGCCGTAAAGTTGCGTTAGTTACAGCTGGTAAGCTTGCTGTTGACGGCGTAAGACTTATCCCAATAAATTCGCAGGTTATCCGTCATCGTAGAAAACTAAGAGATGATGGTATTGTTCTTTGTAATATTATAGTTGATCAAAAATACAGACTGCTCGCTCAGCCAAACTTCCGTACTTTTGGTGTACTTGACGATGCTAATGAGCGTCCACTTATTGATGCGATCGTTGAAGATATTTCTGAAACAATCGAGAATCGCAAGGAAGTTAAAGGAAAGAAATCAAAAGAAGATGAATTAGATAATAATATCAGGGCTTTAATCCGTAGATATTTATCTCAGGAAGTTGGAAAAGCTCCTATGATCGATCTTCATATTGATGTTGTTTACAGTTAAAATAATCTGAATTTTTAAAAAGGACGCTTCGCTATAAGTGTCCTTTTTTATTAACAAAAAGTTTCTACAGCACATTTACGTTGACTTTTGCTAATTTTATCTTATTTGTTTATGAAATTTAAGATAGTATAAAAATATGAGTAAAAGTAAGAAACTAAATAAATATCAAACTTTAAAAAGCTATTTTGATAATGGCGAAAAAGAAAAGACTAAAGCATTCTTTTTAGCTAAAAAGCCTAAGTCACAAAGAGCAAAATCACGGTGTACTCCGCAAAATAATTTATTTCGGGAGTGTTGTGAGGATGGATATGCAGATCTTGCCGATTTTTTGCTAGGTATTAGTGATAAAAGTCTTGTAAACACTTTGGTTAAATCAAATAAGTTTAACTATTTCAGAATCGCTGCTATTAGCAATAATACTAAGTTATACCAAGTTCTATCTAAATATACTATAGACGTTTTATATCAAGAATTAATTTCTACTCATTCAATGTACATTTTTGAGGCTATGGAAAGCAATCAAAAGGAAATGGTGGATTATTTATGGGATACTTTTATAATAGAACATACACCAACTCAATTTGCAAGACTACTTACCGAGCTGATAAAAACTATAAATGATGCAAGGGATGCCAAAGGCTTTTCTCCTATGCATTTATACCAATATTTAAAAAAACTTATGGATAGCGCAAATGATAAAGATTTAGATAATTTATATGAAGTTAGATATGTCAGCGATTTAAAAACAATTCCTGTTTTAGATGCAGCTTTTTCAAATCTAAGAATATTTCATCATATATTAAGCAAGTCTGACGCTCAAAGTATTTATATGGCTGAAAAACATATAAAAAATCGTATTTTAAACTATGGCGTAACGACTGCTGCAAGCCTATATTTTGATAATACATACAAAATATATTCAAATCCTCAGTTATGGACAACTTATCTAAGAAAAATATTTCACTCTAATAAAAAAGACCTACTTAAATCTACTATAGTGCAAAAAATAGAATATGCGCTTCAAAAAAATCATACTCTCCTTTTATTTCCATTGGTTAGTATAGCAAAATATTTAAATGTTGAGTTATCTGAAAAACTTACAATGCAAATTCATGCTCAAGCCTACTTTTTAAAGCAATTTGAATATCATGAAATTTTACTTGCAAGTGATTTGCAAAAACAAGGGTATTCAGAAAAGCAGATTAGAGAATATATTGCTATAAATAAAGAGCAGATAAGTAATCTTGCTTGCATAGCAAATAATATGATTTCTTATAATGATTTGATTATTGATATGAATAAAAATAGGCAAAATACAAAATCTAAAAGTATACTTGGAAAACGAAATCGAGAAGATAAATGTATCGAAAGGTCTGCTAAGAAGCTAAAAACTTCTTCAGCATCGTTTAATTAAATTACTTATTAAGCAATTATATCAGGGTGGATGATAGAGTCTAAATAATGGATTCGATCTTTCACCCAAAGTTTACGTTTTTTGCATTTTTGGGCTTCGATTTGATTTTTGGTGCTTAATTCTTCGATTTTTTTCTCAAGTTCCTGATGTTCAATCTTAAGAGCTTCAAGCTCCCTAAATAACAAATCTTGCATAAACCTTTATTACTTGTGGTTGTAAATTATATTATTAAGATATCATAAATTATAACCCAAGTCTATATATCTGATAAAAAGAATTTATTAATATGTAAATTTTACAATTACATTGACTTTTTTAACATTTGCTTAGATAATGAGGGCGTTTTAATAATTTTAGGTAAATTGCGATGGTTGCTCTTCACAATATAAAAAGACATAAAACTCATAAGGTTAAGGTAGGAAATTTCTACATAGGTGGAGATAGTCCTATACTTGTTCAAAGTATGACCAATACTGATACAGCGGATGTTGAAGGTACTGTAAAGCAGATTATAGAGCTTAATGAAGCTGGGTCTGAGATTGTAAGAGTAACAGTAAATAATGAAGAGTCTGCAAGAGCAGTGCCGAAAATTCATGATAGCCTAATTAAACAAGGGTATGACGTTCCTTTAGTAGGGTGCTTCCATTATAATGGTCATAAGTTGCTTACAGATGTGCCAGAATGTGCAGAGGCTCTTGCGAAATATAGAATAAACCCAGGAAATGTTGGCTTTGGTGAAAAGCGTGATAAGCAATTTGAAATGATGATTGATCAGGCGGTCAAGTATAATAAGCCTGTAAGAATTGGTGTTAACTGGGGTAGTTTAGATCAGGATTTAGCCCAGAAAATGATGGACGATAACTCTAAGTCATCAAACCCTAAATCGGCTGATGAGTTGCTGCGTGAAGCTCTGGTAACATCTTCCTTACAAAGTGCTGAAAAAGCTATAGAGATGGGACTTACTGCGGATAAAATTATTATTTCTTGTAAGGTTAGTCAGCCGCAAGATCTAGTTGCGGTTTACACTGAGCTTGCTCGCAGATCAAATTATGCACTCCACCTTGGGCTTACTGAAGCAGGAATGGGGTCAAAAGGTATTGTTGCCACTACAGCAGCTTTAAGTATATTACTGCAGCAAGGGATTGGTGATACTATTAGGGCTTCACTTACCCCAAGACCAGGTGAAAAAAGAACTCAGGAAGTTACTGTTTGTAGGGAAATTTTGCAAAGTTTAGGCTTTCGTAATTTTACGCCGCAAGTAACAGCTTGCCCGGGGTGCGGAAGAACAACCAGTACATATTTTCAGGAACTTGCTTCATCTATTCAGGACTTTTTAAATAGTTCAATGCCAGTTTGGAAAGACAAGTACATTGGTGTTGAAAATTTAAGGGTTGCGGTAATGGGCTGCATAGTAAATGGTCCTGGCGAAAGTAAACACGCAGACATTGGTATAAGCCTTCCAGGCACAGGCGAATCACCTGTAGCACCAGTATTTATTGATGGTGAAAAAGCCTGCACTCTCAGGGGCGATAATATTGCCGGTGAATTTAAAGATTTAGTTATAAATTATATAGAAAACAGATATTTAGTAAAAACTACGGTAGACGTATGACTATTAAAATAGGTAACATTCAGCTTTCAGACGCAGTAATCCTAGCACCATTATCAGGCGTTACAGATAAGCCATTTCGTGATGTTGTAAAGCATTATGGGGCAGGGCTTGTTGTGTCAGAAATGATAGCAAGTAGAGCAATGATACTAGAGACTAAACAATCACTTCAAAAATCAAGTGGGGCTGATGATAAAACATCCATTCAGCTTGCAGGTTGTGAGCCTGAAGTAATGGGTGAGGCTGCAAAACTTAACGAAGATCGTGGCGCAAGGATTATTGACATTAATTTTGGTTGCCCAGTTAAAAAAGTAGTTAATGGCTTTGCTGGTTCTGCACTCATGAAAGACGAACCGTTAGCTGTTAAAATCTTAGAAGAAACCGTTAAGGCAGTAAATGTACCTGTAACTTTAAAAATGCGTATGGGATGGGATGCCAATAGTTTAAATGCCCCAAGTCTTGCTAAATCTGCTGAAGATGTAGGAATTCAGATGATTACCATTCATGGTCGTACAAGATGCCAAATGTATAACGGAACAGCTGACTGGAAATTCATTAGAAAAGTTAAAGAAGCTGTAAAAATCCCCGTTGTAGCAAATGGTGACATTAAAACTATTGAAGATGCTGTGAAGTGCTTAGAGGAATCAGGTGCAGATGGTATTATGATTGGTAGGGGTTCATACGGAAAGCCTTGGTTTATCAATCAGGTGGCGCATTATATTAAAACTAAGGAAATTTTACCTGACCCAAGTTATGCAGAACAGCTTGAAGTTATCATGAACCACTATGATGCTATGATTGAGCTTTATGGTGCAGACGCAGGTGTTAGAATGGCAAGAAAGCACCTTGGCTGGTATAGTTCTGGCATTCCACATTCAGCAGAGCTTCGTGGTAAGATTAACATGATGACAGACTATAAAGAGGTAAAAAAAGTATTTGCCGATTTTTATAGTAAGTTGCTTTAGAGAAAAATATGACTACATCTCATTTAACAAAGCTTGATGAATACATAAAGCAGCATGAAGCTGAATTTGATAAAAGGGCTGAGAATTTGCAAAAAGATACTCTTGAAATCTTAAAAGGATTCCTAAGAGATGTTACTTACGATTATGCTAAGCAAATAGAAGCTTATCCTAATGTTAAAGCATTTGAAACAAATGCGTATTTAAAAAAATTCTGGCAATATAAGCACTATTATTTGTTGTTAGGTAGAGATTTTACTAAAGAAGCTAATAATTTGCTTTGGGAGAAATTAGCTTTATCTATAGATTCTCAAGAAAGTATAGAAAAGCTTAAGGATTTGAAAAAGCTAGAAGAGTTAATGCATGAAGCTATTAATCCTTTTAATGGTTATGAAAATTTTGCAGAAAATATTACACACTTGCTGTCATTAGGAGCGAATTTTAATTATATAAGTAAATATGAAAAAGAAAGTATGTCATATTCATATGTATCTGTTATTTTTAAAGCACGCAATAATTTTGATTTATATACAATGTTAATTTCTGAAGGTATGGATTTTGTAACTTTTTTAACCGAAATTGATATAAATGGTAGATTAAAGAATTTATTTGGATTAGTTTCTAGATTCTCAGTAGATATTGAAATGATTAAAAATTATGTACTTCTTACTGATGAAATTTATGTATCTAAACGTCAATTTGCGCGTAACGAAGCTATGAAATACGCAATAGATTTACCTTTATTGTTTTCACCATTAACGGCTATTTTATTATATAAGCCAAAGCAAGAAAATCAGGTAATATCAAGCCTTTTAGAAACCTGGATAAAACAGCTAATTACCCCTGAAAACTTGAGTAATCTTTGCATACGCGATTTTATTGGGTTAAATGCTTATGATTATTTAAAAATGCTTCCTAAAGATTGGCCACAAAGACTTGTAGCAGAAGATCGTATTAAAGAATGTGAAGAAAAAATAACGAAAGCAGTAAATAAAGCTATGCACCGCTTCCGTTTTGATCCTAATCAGGCAAAGCACAATTTTAAGCGCTTTTTGTAAATTTAGCTAAAAATATATAATTTTCAAAAAAAATCTATAAAAAACAATCTGTTTCTGCTATTATACGTCAGCAAAATTTTCATAAGTGTAATGGTGGACTTAAGGACTTAATATGACATATTTTATTTTTATAGCAGCAGGTAAAGGTAGCAGAATGGGTGAGCTTACAGCTGACCAAAATAAAGCTACTTTAGAAGTTCAGAATAGATCATTAATATTACGTCAGATAGATTGTTCAGCCGATAAAGGAAGTATTAGTGTAATTACAGGCTTTAGGGCTGGTAAGCTTTTTAAACATGTATCACCGCATTATCTTTCACCGTGTTTTCATCATAATAAACAATGGCGTTTGAATTTTGGTAATGTTCACGCAATGCTTAAAGCTGACCGCTATATAATGAAAGGTCACGACATTATTATTTGTTATACAGATATTTTGTATAAAAAAGAGGTTATGGATCAGCTATATTCATCTAAAGACCCTGTTGTAATGCCAGTTTTCACGGGCTGGAAAAAGCAGCAAGAACAATTACCAGGCAAAAGCCTAGAAAATTTTGAGGCTATAACTGTAGGTGAAGATGGTCTTATACAAAAAATCACCACAAATCCTGATTCTTCGGTTAAAATTGACGGTCAGTTTATGCATATGATTAAAATAACATGGCCAGCATGGATTGATATGCACGAAATGCTTAGAGATATTGATAAAAAAGAAATTGAGCAAATGGATATAACAACGCTCATAAACCATATGATAAATTACCAAATTGTTACCAAACCAATTTATTTTGATGACGGCTGGTTTGAGATTGACACACCCGAAGAATTAGAATATGCAAATAGTAATTTTAAAGATAATTAGAGGATAAAATGCAATTTTTCTTAGATACAGCTGATATTTCCGAAATTGAAGAATTAAACGCAACCGGATTAGTTGATGGCGTTACAACCAATCCAAGCCTTATCGCAAAGTCAGGCAGAGATTTCAAAGATGTTATGAAGCAAATTTGTTCAATTGTTAAAGGACCTGTTAGCGCTGAGGTTGTTGGAACAAAATTTGATGAAATGGTTAAGGAAGGCGAGGTTTTAGCAAAAATTGCCGATAATATTACTATTAAGTTGCCTATGACATGGGAAGGGCTTAAGGCTTGTAAATATTTCTCAGATAAAGAAATTCAAACAAATGTGACATTATGCTTCTCGGCAAATCAGGCATTGCTTGCGGCTAAAGCTGGCGCAACTTTTGTTTCGCCATTTATTGGAAGACTTGACGATATTGGCATGGAAGGAATGAGCCTTATTGAAGATATGAGGGTAATTTTTGACAATTACATGTTTAATACGCAAATTCTTGCTGCATCAATCAGAACAAGTGAGCATGTTTTAAGATGCGCTAAAGCAGGTGCAGACGTTGGGACAATGCCAGCAAAGATCATGAAGGACCTTATAAAGCACCCGCTTACAGATAACGGTCTTCAGGCATTTTTAAATGACTGGTCAAAAACAGGGCAGAAAATATAAATATCTATGTTGTTTAAAATATTTTTAAGGGGGCGTTGCGCCTCCTTTTTTTTAAGTTATGTATATACAAATTTTCTGATTGATAAATTTTTAATTGTAGCTATAAAACATTTAAATAACTTAATTTAAGGAAAGTAAGTATGTCTAAAGGAAAAAATTTAAATACAATTTATGATGAAATTTTACAAAAGCTTCCAGAAAAATATCATGAAATAGTGCTTGGTGAGCATAGTATAATAAAAAAACTATCAGAACTTAAAAATGTTAATACAAGAGAGGCTCTCGAGATTTTGGCATCTGAATGTTCACACTCATTCCCACATAAACCTAATTTTTTTATTATGTTTGCAAGACTAAGCCACGACGTTCAAAAACTAATGGCAACTGGTAAAATATCAATTAAGACTTTAGTTAAAATTGGTAACACACAGTCTTTGCAATTAATAGGTTGCTTGGCTAATATTGATAGTTTGTTAGTCATATTAGAAAGTCATAAAGCAATGGACGAAGGACTTGAAATGATTTGCAAAATGAACGTTTTAGATCTTCAAAGCTTTATATCTCAGGCAAGCACATACATGCCATTTATAAAACTCATGTTAAATGCTAATTTAGCAAGAATTGATGAGATTGCGCTGCTAATTATAAAGGATCCTAAAAAATTCACTCTATTGATGGATAATTTTGAATACTTATTAGATAGCAAGCTTTTTCCGTTTACTATTGAAAATGCTTTAATGTTGCTGGGTTTACCTGAAGCGAATCGCAATACTGCTTTAAAGGTTATTAAAAATGGTTTTTTAGGAAATTTAATAGATGAAGATTTTAGAGAATCAGGATTGGAAAAACTATATAATGTTAATCCAGATTTAGTTGAAGATTTTATTGGAAGTATCATTAGTGCTAATGTGGATAATTCTAAACAAGAAGAATTTATAGCTCATCATCCTATATATTCAAAGTTTCTTGTAGATAATTACTTAATAAAAGCAGCAAAAAAAATTGAAAAAATTATTGAGTTAGGTGAAGATGGAAGTGAAGGTAGAGAATATAGACATATTACTACTATGAATATTTCAGCTAAAGAATATAGCACGTGGGAGCAATATATTGCATCTAAATCTCAAGCAAATAATAGTAAAGAAATGTAGCTATATTATATAATTTTATAAAAATCAGTACCTTAACCTAGTTAGAATATTTGCATTAATATTTTAACTAGGTTTAATTTTACTCTTGACATTAACGAATTGTTAATATATAATACAGACTATATTAAAAAATTATGTAGATGATTAACATAAGTTCTTGCTTTTTTTAGAGATCTGTGTTATTTTGCTACCGGTAAATTTAATACTTGGAGATTATTACAATGAATAAGACGAACACACATCAAGATTTGGAAGTAATGAACGATATAGATTATATCAGAAAATCATCGTCTTTAGTATCTGAAGCTTTACATAGAGGTTGCGACGTTATCCAAACTGCTGATGGTGATGTTTTCGTTACTGAAGTTAAAACAGTTACTTTCCACTATACCTGGGATTCTAAGAAAGGTAGAATGGTTAGAGTGAATTCGGGTGGTAGATCTAAAAAAATCCGCAAAAAGAACGATGTTCTTGATGCAGTAGATTATCACGATGATTTACATGGTGCAAAAGTTTAATTGCATTTTTAGATATAGTTACCCGATCAGCGCGCTTACACTTTCATAAACATATACTCCCTCCAAAATATATGCCCAATAAAAAGTAAGCGCGTTTTTTTTATACCACATATATGGTTAAGAATTTATGCTTTTTGTTATATGAGTGAAGTTATGTTGAATAAGTTTTGGGAAGATTTAGTAGTAAGGGAAGATATAAATGCTTCGGATAGTCCTCATTTAAATCATGATAATTTTAACAATTTATTCAAATTTACCAGTTTTGCATTAAATCAGTATATTATAGCAAAAAAAAGCGGCGATGCTAATAAAATTGCTATAGCAAAAAATGATATTGAAAAACTTCAGATTATACTTAACCGTGTACAGTCCAAAACAATGGATACTAGCTTTTTTGATCGTGGTGCTAATAATGTAGTAATAATTCGTAAAATACTAGGTTTAAGAGAAATTTTTACAGATGCAACAATTGAAGAGAGCTTTTGTGGTGATAAATTAGCCAATATAAATGAAATAGCACACTTTCCTATTAAAGCATCTCATAAACCTTTATATATAAGCCCAGATATGGGATTTTGTTATATAGAGGTTGATACTAAATATGAACATGACGCAGATAAATGTCTATTTGACCCTTATCCAGGCACAGATATCACTTTACTTGTAAAGAGAGAGAATGAATTGCGTTATAAATTTGATACACTTCCATACATTGTTTTATTACAGGCATTGTTAAGAAATAAATCAGTAATAATTGAGAATATCCAAGATTTAGATGAGCATGTAAGAAATAAATTAATAAGAAGACTTGATGCTATTCAAAATATAAACAATGAGTACATAGTTGGTAAGTACACATTTGAAGAAGCCTTAGCTA
Organism: Alphaproteobacteria bacterium 33-17; assembly: GCA_001897445.1. Classification (NCBI taxonomy): domain Bacteria; kingdom Pseudomonadati; phylum Pseudomonadota; class Alphaproteobacteria; species Alphaproteobacteria bacterium 33-17. The sequence goes on from MKSX01000027.1 coordinate 124,921, forward strand.
TTGGTTTGGATGTAAATAATAAAGATGTAATTGAAAGCGCAGCGCAGCGTGGTTATTCAGAATTTATAAAATGCCTTGAAAAAGGTGCAAACCCATATTTAGCCGCAAATTATGTAAATAAAATCCATTTGCTTACAGATGACCAGTTTTTACATATAGCAGAAATGCTATTAGATAGCGGATTTGTGTTTACAGACAGCCCAATCATGGAATCATTAAGCAGAGAAATTAAAGGTCTTGAAAGTTTAGATAATGACAGTATTTTATCAAATTTTGACACAATCAGGCTTAAAAAGATTATTGCTGGCAGACAACTAACGGACGAACAATACAATAAATTTGCTCCTTTTGTAAGAAATGCAGTACTGGCATCACAATTTATTTATAAACAGGCTTTAATTATAGATCATGATGATATTGCAATTAATGATCTATCGCTAGAAATTATTGATTTAATGATTAATAATGAAGTTGACGCACAAATTTTACTAAACATCAAAGTTAATGGAATTGGCATTAAAGACTTGCCATTAAAAAATTATGTTTTACCAGAATCATATGTATGTAAATTTTCTTTAGGCACTATTTCACAGCTTTCTCAAGTTTTTAAATGTGATGTTAGCTTAGCTACAATTGAAAAATTTTGGAGCCAAGATGTATATAGCGATGATGTAAAAAAGATTATTCCATATATAAAGACTAATAATCTCGCAAAACAAATTGTTAAAAAAGTTGATGGCGTTAATGCATCTGCTATTACTCAGGAAATTATTGATATTGCAGTAGCAAGAGGGGCAGATAGCGAAGCACTCACAAAGCTTGGGAAATTATCTGACAAATTTAAGTTATCAAATTCATTTTTAGAATCTGCAAATCCTGAGCAGGTACCAATATTATTACAAAAATATAAGTTTGATAATGTTAAATTATCTGCTGCACATTTTGATGTTATTAAAAAATTGCCGGCATATGAATTTTATCAAACAATTGCAGCTTTTAATGCATCAAATTTATCAGATGAATTTTTAATAAATTTATTTTCAAACACTGAACTTAGTATTGATCATTATAAAAATCAAAACATTGATTTATTAGGAGATGAAACTGCTACAAATATATGGCTGGTGCTTCAAGTGCTTTATGATTCAGGCAATTTGAAAATTGCTGAAGATGATAAAGGTTCTAGTAAAAAGCAATTTGATAGTTTTTTTAATCCTAATTTGAACAAATACATTAAACCTCTGGAAAATCATGCTTCCAAGGTTTGTGATATAGTTTTGGCTTTATTTAAAGTTAAAGGATATGAGGATAATTTTATTAGTAATCTTCCTGAGTCTATTAAAAATATAACAGGTATGAGTGAAGCATTAAACAATGCAAAAGATCTGGAAGCGCAGCGCCTTGCAAAATTAGAAGAAGAAAGAAAAAGGCAACAAGAGGAAAAAGAGAGATTATCAAGGGAAGCTGAGGCAGAGCGTATTAGATTAGAGCAAGAGCAACGACGTCTACAGGAAGAGGAGAGAATTAGGCTTGCGTTAGAAGCAGCAAGACAAGCGGAAGAAAGAAAACGTCTTGAGGAAGCTGAAAGATTAAGGCAAGAGGCTGAGGCACGCAGGCTAGCAGAAGAAAACAAACGTTTGGCAGAAGAAGCAAAGCTTAAAGCAATTAAAGATGCGGAAGATGCGGAAAAAGCTCGCATACAGGCAACAATTGCTAGTGAAGAAAATAAAACAAATCTTAAATGGTTTCAAAATAAAACAATATCCCTTGCAATGTCCGTAGTATTGCCGGTTATTACTGCATGCATATCTTATCTAGTTGGGTGCAGCGCAAGCAGGGCAATTATAAATACTGCGTTAGCATATGTAACAGCTAATGTTTTATATGGTTCATATTCGCACTTTTCAGCAAATGGCTCATCTTTTAAGAGACTTCCTATCGAGATTGCTAAATCAGCTGCAGATAGCTTGCCGATGCTGCCTGAAAACTGGAGGCATAATACTAAAACAATCGATCCATCTCTCTTAAAAAGATAAGTGTCAGTGAGTGCAGCATTTATTAATCAGTTGCACTTTCTTAGTAAACAATGTAATAGTTTTATGGTTTAAGTTAACCTTGTAAATATTATATTTATGTCAAAAATTACCTATCTTCTTAAAGAAAAAAACTACGATGAAGCTATTAGTGAAGTTAAAAACAAACAATTTATCTTTGGAATAAGCAAAAAAGAGAGTTACAGTACATTATATCAGTTCTGCGAGTCAGGTAATATTCGTTATATTAAATCATGCCTAAAGATGATCAGACATTTTGAAGGGCAGCTAAAATTTTCGGTTAAAAAAGCTATAAAAAAAAATGATTTCAAAATGATCAGGATTTTTGTCGATTCTAATCATATAGCAGCGGTTGACTGGCTTTGGGAAAAGGCAGTTAAAGAAAATCTTGATGTAAGAAAAATTATAGATGAAGAACTAGCCTGGAAAGTTTTTGTAAGAAAGGTAGTCAATAATAATTCTTTGGAAAAGGTGAGTAAGATCATTAAAAATGCAAAAAGTTTAAACATCGATCTGATAGAGAATATGAAAAAAAGAGAGTATGATATATTTAAAGATACTGATATTATCTCATTTCCTTTATTTAACCTGTTGCTTAAAGAAGCTGGATTGTTAAACCCAAAAAACAAGCCATTGCTTGAGGAAGTTTACTATAAAATTGTTACAATGGCTGTAGATTCAGATAATTCCTCATATTTTAGTAATATTATTAATTTTGGTAAGCTTTTAGAAATTGATATAGTTAGAATTTTTGAATCAAACAATTATACTTTGATTTTGAAAGCTTTTGAAAATTTGAAAAACAACACTAAAAGTTCTGTTGAGTTAATAGTAAAACTTAAGGAAGCAGGTTTTAGGCTTGGTAAGTTGTTTAACGAAGAAGCCTTTCAAGGTTTTTATATGTCACTTACTAATAGTGATAACCTTGCTGCCGTAAAAAAAATTGTTGAGATATTAGAGAGTGAAGGGATATTTAACTTAGATTTCTTTGAGTCATATTTTTCTATGTGCTGTAAAGGTGATAGTACAAAATCTTTGAGTGAAATTAATGATACTAATATAGGTAAATATTTTTATGATCAAAATAAATTTGCTAAGTTTTTATGCGGTAATTTAAAAGAGGCAATTGCTGAAAATAGATTTGAGGTTGCTTTATTTCATTTTAAAAAGTTGTATACGCTAGGCTCCAATGAGATAAATCTTGAGCAGAAAGAATATAGCCTATTACTAGATTATGTGATTACTGATTACGCCGCTCATAAAAATAGTATTTTTGAAAGATGCAGGAATTTTAAGGCTTCGCTATCTGAAGAATATTTGATTGCATCGCCCAACTCACAAATTGCTTTAGACAAATTAGAAAACAGACTAGTTTCGCAAAGAAAAAAATCATTTACATTAGCATATTTAATTTATCAAAAATGCCCTGAAATATTATATACGGCAAAGAGAAGCAATAGCGAACATAGAGACAGTGATATAGTATTTTTTTTAAACTGGATTAATAATATTTATAATAATACAGGATCCTTTGCATTGATAACAACTAACTTTCATCAAATATTTGATTCAATAACATATCATGAATTAGATGATTTATATATAGTTACAGGGTTAAGAAATGTAAAAGAACTGCCGAAAATTGAAAATTTAAGAGAGAAATTTAATGCAGAAATAAAATCAAACACGTTTAGAAATTTGATTGAAGACAGTGATCGAGAAGAGTCTTTAATAGCTAATTTTATCCCTAAAATGCAATAAGTAATTTCAGTTTATAAAGATTGTGATTTGTTAGACTTATAATCGTCGTCACGCCAGTTTTTATGAGGTGACTCATGCTTTTCTTTTAAAGCTTCTTTAATGATACTAACATTTTCAGTAAGTCCAAGCGCTTCCGCGCAGTAAAGGGCGGTTTTTGTTTGATCACCATTTGGGGCGAAATTTATCTTAATATTCTTCTGGCTTAATAATAAAATTAAAAGCCTTGAATCAGGTTGTGAAGAAGCAATTGCAAGAAGTGGGTAGCCAGTTTTAGTAACCAGATTAGGGTTAGGCATAAGCTGAAGAACTAACTCAATCTCATCAACATTAATAGATTCAAAGGCTTTTAGGAGTGCATCGTTAATTTCTTCTCTATCCATAGAGTTAAACATGCCACTTCGAATAAAACCAGATAGTCCGTCAATATCATTTTTACCAATATAGTCACTAAGTTTCATATTTAACTCTCCTTTTTAACCTAAAAAATCTGCTATTAATTTCAGGGTTTGTTTGTTGTTTAGCCTTGGATCGCAAAGTGTTTTATAATCTGAATCAGGATTTGGCTCACGTTTACGGAAAAAATCCGAAAAAATACTAGCTTTGGTTTTGTAAAAATAATCTTCAAGCAGGCTTGATTCATCATACTCATCATCATCTTGGGTGAAGTTATCGGTACATTCCTGAATGTTTTGATCAAAGGTCGCTTCCAAGTGAATTCCATATGATCTTATATCATATTGATTCATTAGATTCTTAAATATTATAAGCTCATCTATTACATCATCAAGATTACGTCTTTTTTTACCTTCGCTATCGACAAAGGTATTTCCATGAAGCGGATCGCATAATATATTGAATTTCATGGAGTTTTTATGCAGGTATTCAAGTAATTCTTTAAGAGTTTTCTTAATGTTTTTTTGCCCGAATCTAACGGTAAACATGAGCTTTTCTTTAAGGTTCATAGGGTTTAATCTTTGATAAATCCAATCTATTTCTTTCTGCATATAGTCGCTTCCAAGTTTGATACCGATTGGATTTGCAATATCGCGTAAAAGCTCAATATGATTACTTCCTACAAACCTTGTCTTATTGCCTATCCATACGGTATCTGCAGAAGAAAGGTACTTAATTCCTGAATCACTGGTGCGCATTAAAGATTTTTCATAAGGCATAAGCAAAGCCTCATGAGATGTAAAAAAGTCTAAGTTGAGATTATAAATATATTTTGCCTGTTCATATCCCATTAGCATACGATCAGGTTGAGGCTTACGCGCTTTTTCTGAAAATTCAGATTTATTAACTACATCGCCCATATAAATAGGTAATGTTTTACCGCCTCTGGTTTCGGTATCCTGCGATCTTGGCTTGGCAAACTGTCCGGCAATTCTACCAATTTTTATAACATTTGGATAGTTTATGCTACAAATACCCGCGAGTTTACTAATAAACTTCTCGGTATTCATGGCGTAATAATACATATCAGTAGTAGATTCAAAAATAGGTTCAGCGCAATCACCAATCTGAAGAATCAGACTATCGTCTTTGGAAAGCTGATCTAAAAGTTTGGAAATGCGGTCAATATTTGCTATTGGTCTTCTTTGAAGAAGCTCATTTTCTATATGCTTAAGCGAGCGTTGATCTTCATAGTTTGGCTGCTTAAGTGTTTGAAAATTTATATTATCTTCATCAAATTTATACATTTTAATGCCTTTCTAAAAATGAAGTTTTAACATTTTTAAGACCTGCGTGGTCAAAGTATACATATGCGCTATCATCACTCATCGACATTACTTTACCGTAGCCGAATTTAACATGGAAAACTCTTGTACCAAGCTTGATATTTCCATCGCTGTCAGTTACTTTTGATGAGCTACTTTCTAAAACGCTTGGTTTTTTAACTTCTAATCCCTTTGTAAATACTTCGGGTGTGTACAGTGAATTTAGCGTGAGTATTGTACAAATCTGTTGCGGCAGTTCTGTTATAAAGCGGGAAGGGATAGAGTCCTGAAATGTGTTATATATCCTTCTTCTACCTACTGAGCTAATAAATATTTTCTTTCTAGCTCTGGTAAGCGCAACATAAGCTAAGCGTCTTTCTTCCTGTAAATCACGTTCAGAATCACCGTCCCTTAAACTAGGGAATAATCCTTCTTCCCAGCCAGGTAACATGACAACTTCCCATTCTAAACCCTTTGAGCCATGCATTGTCATGATGCTAACGTGATTTCCTAAAATTTCATCATCATTGGTACTAACCAGACTGACATGCTCAAGGAAATTCTCCATAGAGTCAAATTCCTGAAGCGCTCTGTAAAACTCTTTTAAGTTATCTAATCTTGCTGAAGAATCTTTGTTTTTATCTTCTTTCCACATACCAACGTATCCGGAATCTGTAAGGATTTTCTCAACCAGCTCATAATGCGGCATATTTTTGCTATCTTCTTGCCAAGATATAAATTGCGCAACAAGCTTAGTTAAAGGATCGGAAGCACGTTTTGGCAAAATATCATTTTTAAGCATTTCGCAAATAGACTGAAAAAAGCTAAGCTTATTTAACATTCCAAAATTATGTATTTGTTTAATGGTATTGTCACCTATGCCGCGCCTTGGAACGTTGATAATACGTTCAAAAGCCAGATCATCATTAGGGTTCATGGTTGCGCGAATATATGCTATGGCATCTTTAATCTCGAGTCTTTCATAGAATTTTAAGCCACCAATAACTTTATATGGTATTCCATGTCTAACTAAACTTTCCTCGATTGCCCGTGTTTGAAACGACGCTCTGACTAAAAAGGCTATGCTACTAAAGGAAACGCCATTAAAACTAAGATGTTTAATAACTTTTCCATAAAAATCGGCTTCTTCTAAATCATTATAGAGTTTGGTCAAATATATTTTTTCACCCAAATCACCTGCGCTCCAAAGGCTTTTGCCAAGGCGTTCAGAGTTATTGGATATAATAGAAGAGGCGGCAGATAAAATATTTTGCGTCGACCTATAGTTTTGCTCAAGTTTAATAACTTTAGCCCCTGGAAAGTAATTATGGAAATTCAAAATATTATCAACTTCCGCGCCTCTCCAACCATATATTGATTGATCATCATCACCAACAACGCAAATATTTTTATGCTTTTCAGCAAGCATTCTTACAAACATATACTGCGCAATATTGGTATCCTGGTACTCGTCTACGTGAATATACAAAAATCTATCCTGATAAGTCTCTAACACGTCTGGGTGAATTTGGAAAAGCTGAACCACATATAATATTAAGTCGCCAAAGTCCATATTGTTAGTTGCTCTAAGCTTAAGCTGATATTCCTCATAAACTTTTGCGGCAATTTCTTCATTAGGACGGTTTTTAACAGGCTTGGCATCAAGATACGATATGCACTTATCTTTCCATGACTGAATAACGTTTAAAATAAATTTAGGAGGGTATTTTTTAATATCTATACCTTTTGATTCCATAATTCCTTTTAAAAGTTTTGTCGAATCATCCTGATCTAAAATATTAAAGTTTGTGTAAAGACCTATTCTTTCAGCGTTAGAGCGGAGTATTTTGGCGCAGATTGAGTGAAATGTACCAATCCACATTCCAGAAGCTGAAACATATTTTTCAACTCTTTCTAACATTTCTTTTGCTGCTTTATTAGTAAAGGTTACAGCAAGTATTTGGTGCGGGCTTGCTATTTTTTGCTCGATAATATAGGCAATTCTCGAGGTTAAAGCTTTTGTTTTACCAGTACCTGCGCCTGCTAAAATTAAAAGTGCGCCTTCAGTTGTTTCAACTGCCTCTTTTTGACTGGGGTTTAGCTCATTCATCAAAAGAGAATCGATAGTATTCATAAAAGCTTCTCGACAAATCTAAAATTAAGTTTTAAAAATATACAGGTGAAACAATTTTATCGCAATACCTATATATGGATTTATTTAATTTAGACAGCGCATTTAGCTTGCTAACGCTTCTCGGGCTTGAACTGGTTCTGGGAATAGACAACCTTATTTTTATTGTTGTGGCAGTTTATAATTTAGAGCATGAAGAGAGGGAGAGAGCCAGAAATATTGGGCTTATGCTTGCCTTAATCTTTAGGGTACTAATATTAATTACAACTGTATTCTTCAGAAACCTGAAAACTCCTTTGGTTACAATCGGTGGCTTTTCTTTGTCATTTTGTAACATTTTTCAGCTTTTAGGTGGCGGGTTCTTGTTAATAAAAGCTATCAGCGAATTATATGAACTTAGTAAAAGAAACGGCTCAGTAAGAACCATGCAGGTTAGAAGCGGCTTTTACCCTGTTATTTTTCAGATTATAGTTATCGATATGATCTTATCTTTTGATTCTATCATGGCAGCGGTAAGTGTAAGTGAGCATGCTTCAATTATTGTGATCTCCATTATGATTACTGTAATTCTCATGATGTTTTTATCACGTAAGCTTGGAAAAATGATTTATAAACATCAGTCTATTAAGGTTTTGGCGCTAAGTATTGTTAGTTTGCTAGGCATAAGCCTGATAATTAACGGATTTAATATACAAATATCGAAATCTAGTTTGTATCTGGCGATATTTTTTGCTATAACCTTTGAAATCATTAGAACCATCGTTATTGACTTCAATAAAGATAGCCAACACCCACAAAATGGATGAATAAATTATGTTACCAATTCGCTTTTTTCCCGATAATACCAATATTAACTTTGTTAAACTTAAAAATATAAATTATTTTATTTCTGTAGCGCTTGTACTCGTGTCTTTTGTGCTGCTAGCAACTAAAGGGCTAAATTTGGGTGTGGATTTTGCAGGAGGTGTGGTTGTAGAAGCATCAATTGAAGATCCGGGATTTAAAGTTTCTGACCTTAGAAAGCATCTTGAAGATTCTCAAATTGCTGAGTTCACACTATCAAATAGTAATAATCCTAATGAAATTACCCTTACAATTGGTGAAACAAAGCAAGATACTCAAGTTGAACTTATTGATAATATAAAGGCGGTGGTATCATCAAAATATCTTAAGGTAAATTATAACAGAGTAGATTTTGTAGGACCTAAAGTTGGTGCTGAACTTATAATGAATGGAATTATTGCAACCATTGCAGGATTTATAGGTATTATGATTTATATCTGGAGTAAATTTGACCTGGAATATAGTATTGGTGCGGTTTTATCGCTTGTACACGATGCAATTCTTACTTTGGGGTTTTACTCCTTAACAGGTCTGGAGTTTGATTTAACTTCGATTGCTGTAATACTTACGGTTATCGGATACTCCGTAAATGACTGTGTGGTAATATTTGACAGAATTCGTGATAATTTCCGTATTTTCTTTAAATTACCACAGTATGAGATTATAAACAAAAGTATTAACGAAACTTTATCACGTACGACTCTTACGGTCGCTACAACTATGCTTGCAAACCTTGCTCTTGTGCTTTTTGGAGCGGCAGTTATTAAGAGTTTCAGCATAGCAATGCTTTTTGGAATTGCAGTTGGTACATATTCATCAATTTTTATTGCAGCGCCTATACTGGTTGATCTTAAAAAGAAAATGGCACGTTCATAGTTTATGAGAATATTCAGAGATTATTCAAGCTTTAAGAACTTAGATGGAAAAACCATATTAGCTATTGGCAACTTTGATGGTATTCATCATGGTCATCATAAGGTTATAAGTACTGCCAAAGAATTGTCTAGAAGTCATAATTTGCCATTAGTAGTTATGACATTTCATCCGCATCCTATGCAGCTTTTTGCCTGTGGTAAGATTGAATATACTAAAATGATCTATAACGTTCGTAATAAAATCCTTAAGCTTCAAGAATATAAACCAGATTACTTATTACTTCAGCGTTTTAATAAGGAAATCTGTAATTTAGATGCTAGTTACTTTGTAAAAGATGCAATAGTTGAGGCTCTTAAAGCATCAATTGTTGTAGTTGGTTATGATTTTATGTTTGGCAAGCAAAGAATGGGCGATGTAGGGTTGCTACAGTCTATGGCTACTTACTTTGGATTTGAAATTGTAGTAATTCCAAAGGTAACGCTAAACGATAATTTATGTTCATCATCTAATATTCGCAAAATGCTCTATCAAGGTAATATAGCAGAAGCAAATAACATGCTTGCTAATAAATATAGTATTTATGGCAGGGTAGTTAAAGGAAAAAGGTTTGGGTCTCAAATGGGGTTTCCTACAGCAAATCTTTTAATGCCTAATATTGCTATGGCGCATGGTGTGTATGTAGCGAGTGTTACCGCTGAGGGTGAAAAGTATAATGCAGTCGTATATTATGGTGTAAGACCTACTATAGAAAAAAATGCTAACGAGCTTCTAGAAGTTCACCTTCTAACAGATAAATCTATAGATTTATATGATAAAATCATTCAGGTAGAGCTTGAAGATTATATCAGACCAGAAAGAAAATTTCCGGATGAAAGCGCGCTTAAACATCAAATTCAGGAAGATATAAATTATGCAAAAAGCCGAAAAGTTGTTTAAATACTGCTGTATTTTATTTGTAAGTCTGGGCAGTGCCGTTATTGATCTTGCAACTAAGGATATTGCCTTTGATTATCTATATAATAATAAACAAGGATATGTTGAAGTTACAAATTTTTTTAATTTAGTTGTAGTGCGCAATTTTGGCGTAAGTTTTGGAATGTTTCAAAATCCTGAATATGGGGTATTTATTTTTCCAATTATAGCCTGCATAATATCAGTTTATTTATTATGGTATATTAAAGATTATGTGCATTACTTATACGCAACTTCTGTTGGTATGGTAATTGGCGGAGCTATTGGAAATTCCATTGACAGAATCATGTATGGATCAGTTAGAGACTTTCTAGATTTTCATGCTTATGGTTATCACTGGCCTGCTTTTAATTATGCAGATATTAGTATATGCTTAGGTATAGGCTTATTAATGCTACTTGATTTTAAAGTGATTAAATTGAAATCATAAAAGCTTTAAAATATTGGAGGGTTTATGCAATTTCGAGATTCTTATGCAATAAGGCAATTTTATAGCATAAATCCTGAGCTAAAGTTTTTTCAATGTAATGATTTGTTAGATGCTGGTTATAAAGAAACAGAGTTAAGTTATTTGATTTTAAAAAATGTTCTATACGCTAAGATTTTGTATAACTTTTCATTAAAATTTAAAGAAATAAGCAAAGCGAATTTTATTAAAAAGGAAGCGTTGTATGATATGTTTAATAAAAATATTGATTTGTTTAACGTATTTATGGCATTTAGTAATTTGATAATCACGAATGTATTAAATACAAAGCAATGCGTTTGTTTTGAAACTTATTCTGTGCATTTGGAAAAATTCATATTTCATTCAATTAATCAGCAAATTCACTCGCAAAATTTCGATAATTCTTATACTAAGATGTTAACTTTGGCATTTAAAGAAGAGTATGAGAAATTTATTAATAAAAAAGTGGAAATTTCTTTTGGAAATCATGTGTACCAACCAAGGTCTGATATCCATACAAGTAACTCATTTACTAGGTAGCAAGTGCTACTTAAATAATAATGATCAGTCTCTGGATATTGCGTATTTACCTTTATGACTCAAGTATTTGACCACATAATAAATAGACATTGCTGAAGCAAGGTTTTTAAATGTATGACCGCTACATAACTCAGATGTAAAATGGAAAATTTCATAATCAAAAATTTCAAAGATTTTACCAATTAAAAACCATGCGAAGATTTTAAACCAATATTTATCCTCTTTAAAGCCTCTTGGAAATAATATTAAGGTTGCCATTGATACAACAAAAGGGATGAACTGAATTATTTCATAAAACTTGATATCGCTTTTATTTGTAAGCTCTGTGTATTCCCACTGTAGCACACTACTTGCACCTATTAAAACCGAAATAAAAAGCAATATATGACCAGATTTAATGCTAATTCTATCTTCTAGAAGTAAGCACATTATTGCCATATATATAATTGTAAGTGGTAATCTCATCCAAAATAGGGTGTAATGACTTGGATCCGAATAATAATAAATGGAACCCATGCCTAATAATACAGAACAAATGAATATGGTTGAATATGGGAAGTTAGCGTATAACTTGATTAATCTGTTACTGTGGTGTCGAGTAAGAACTAATGCCATACCGATAGCCCCTAAAATAATATAAGGAATATTGGAAAGTACATTAATGCTATTCGGAATATTTAAGAAAACGCGTGTATCTGCAAAGTCATAATACTCAGAAGGTTGATGAAGTCGAGGGATTAGCGAAAATGCAGAGACAAGAAATAAAAGCAGTGAAACGGTAATTATATTAATTTTAGTAGTTTTAGACATTTTTTTCTCCTTAATTTTAATGTTTAAACAATTTTATCCTCCTAAAATGGATAGTTGGTTGGTACACAAATACAGTGTATCTATAGTTTAATAAAATTTAAAGCTTTTTATGAAAAAATTGTAAAAAAGAGGAATAAATCTTCATTCCTCTTTTATAATTGCGGATTGTTATTAATTATAAAGTTTTTGCTAAGTATTCAACTACTTGCTTAATTTCCTGATGAATAATACTCAGTTTAGGGCTACGCATATATGCGGCGCATGATGCTATTTTGTGGGTCTCATCAATGCAAATAGTGCCAGGGGTGGTTGGAATATACTTTGAATCCATTCCCTCAATCAAGTTCCGATTACTTTCATTGTCATCGCCAAGTGTAACTTGAAGGCATTTTTTACCTTTAAAACTTAAGGCGATAAGGGCAGGGACTATACAAATTGCGCCTATTTTTTTATCTTGCCTGTGAAATTCCTGAATAATGTTATCAATATCTTCAGTTATTGTAGCATTAGACCCGTCAAATGCTATAGAAGAGAAATTCTTAGCAACACCAAAGCCTCCAGGTAAAATAAGCGATTCAAAATCATTAACATTTAGCTCTGCAAGTGGTGTTATTTCACCTCTGGCAATTCTCGCGGACTCAATCATAATGTTTCTTTCTTCATTTTCCTCAAGATTTGTAACATGATTTACTACGTGATGCTGGTCTTTATCGGGTGCAAAAATCGTATAAGTAAGGTCTAGCTCATCCAGGCTTAATAAAGTAAGTACCGCCTCTCTTATTTCAGATCCATCAAGATAACCACATCCTGATAGGATAACAGCAACATTCTTTTTCATAGTTTCCTCCTATTTTTCTTTATATTTGCAAAAAATAGTTGAAAAAGCCAACAAATATTTAGAGGAGTCCGTTATTTTTGAAGCTATAGTGACTCTCACCAGATATAATTATATGATCGATAAGTTCTATGCCAAGTGATAGACAAATTCTTTGAATATCATTAGTAGAATAAATGTCAGACTTAGATGGATTGGTATTCCCACTTGGGTGATTATGTAGTAAAATTATTGAACTTGCTTCATAATTTAAAGCTTTTTTGATAATTTCACGCGGGTACACCGGTGTATTGTCAACTGTACCAAAATCCTGAAATTCATCAGCGATAATCATATTCTTTTTATTAAGATAAATCACTCTAAAAACTTCTGTTTTTAAATGACCCATAGTTGTTCTGGCGTATTTTATAAGAGCGCTCCATGACTCTAAAATAGGCTTTGACCTCATTTCTTCTTCATGTTGTTTAGCAGACACTTCTTTTATTAGTCTAAAAAAAGTATATGCCGAATTACCAAGACCTTTAGTGTTTTTTAATTCATTAGGCAATGCATTAAGTATTTTAGAAATTGACCCAAACTTATATAAAAGTTCCCTTGCTATTGGCTTCGTATCGCTTCTCGGTACAACATAAAACAGAACAAGCTCTAACAGATCATATTCTGAAAATGACCCTGGCTTAGATTTCAAAAATCTTTCTTTTGCCCTTTGCCTGTGGCCAATATAAAAAGGAGAGGGCGAATAAGCTTCTATATCAGCTTCTTCAAGTTCGGTAATTTCATTATTTTGTGTCATTTGTGATTCTGGTTACAAATAAATAATATACAAATGGAAAGACTAAAATTGATGCTATAATTTGAAGTCCAAGATCATGAAAATTAATCTCTTTTCCTTGCAAAAAATGTGATGACGCAATTTGCAGAGCGTTAATAACAAGTGTAGTAACAATAAAGCCAATTGTTGTGAATACAAAGTTAAGGCTAAAAAAGCGCTTTCTGTGATACATTATAATGTATTTAACAATTAAATAACAAAATGCGGTAGTGCCAATTAATTTACCTGAAATAACATCACTTACAATGCCTAAGAGCAACAAATACCAGTCAGGTATCATGTTGCTGTAAACTAAAGTAAGTAAGAATATAAGTATAAATACGATTGATGGTAAAATGGGCTTAATTTCAGGAAGAACCGGAATTAAAGATAGGAATACAAATAATATTGAAGTTAAAAAAAATGATATTCTTAGACGAGGAACAATTTTAGGATTCATATAAACTCTCGTAGATCCTCGTGAATATTAATTATTTATTTTCATATATAAATTTTTTACTACAATATGGGCAGGATATTTCTTTTGCCTCACCCATAGTTAAAAAAACTCTCGGATGACCTATTGCAGGGCTTTCGCCATCACAATAAACTTCATGAGTATTAACTTTATAAACTACCTGTTCTGGGAACATATTTTAGCCTTCAATATTTTCTAATTGCTTATTATCAAGTATTTTAAATAATTTTTCAATAATATCAATAGGTTTTGGCAAATTATCATGATTTTCGTCAGGATAAATTTTTCTTCTGGTTTTAGACGCAAATGCTTCAGGAGTATAAATTTCAAGCTGGAGGTTAGGGTTAACTATTTCTTTTTTCCAGTCATTAATCGCTGATTCGACTGCAGCTTTCCCCGCATTAAAAAGTAAATTATAAGCCATTTCCTGCGTCCACTTGCATGAAAAATGTACAAATACAGGGCTTTGTGATTTTTCCATGAGTGGACTAATGTATTTTAAAAGTAAAATCTGCGATGTAATATTAGTATTAATGGACTTGATTATAACATCATCATTTATGTGGAGCAGGGGCATGCTTTCTGATGAATATGCAAGTAAGTTTACTACGTAATCAAGCTTGCCGAATCTTTCAAATATACTGTTAGCCATAACAGGTAGCATCGCATGCTTAGTAATATCTAAATGTAGTAATACAATTTCAAAGCCATTTTTTTGGGCAATATCTGAGAGTTTTTCAAGCTTAGTTTTGTCTTTACCTAAAGCTATAACTGCTGCGCCTTTTTGTAAAAAACTAAGTACTAGTTCATTACCTGTAGTGCTTGTAGCGCCAAGTACTAAAACAACTTTGCCTGTTAAGTCCATTATTTACCTTCGTTTGCATTAATTTCAAGTTTATCCAAAATTTTCATCATATTTTTAAACTCATCATATGAGAAATTTTTATGGATATCATCTTTGTTTAACAGATCACGGAAGTCTTGAATAGACTTTGAATCATTGCTGTTTTTAAGTTTATTGAGCAGTTCATTGATTTCTTTCTTTTTAGAGCTATCTTTAATAATACTTTCTAAAAGCTCGGTATTTGGGTCATTAAATGATTCTGCCTGCATTTTTTTAGTAACAATATAAGACTCAAGCTTGTACCACCATGATGCTGGCATATATGATATCAGCATTTTAGAAAATTCTGTAAGTTTAGGCTGCATGGCACTGTTTTGAAGCCATTTTGGCTCGGTTTCATGTTTTACATGAAACTGGATTTTATATATATCGTTACTATGTTTTACATTCAGTGATCCTGTAATACCTAAAATGCATACAAAAATAAAGCAGCTTATAGCAATACCTCTGATTAGCCCAAATAGGCTGCCCATCATACGATCAACTGCACCCTTATTTAATGTTTCAAATAAAGAAGTAACATAGTATTTAGCAATTGAAATTAGTAAATACGTAATAATATAAGTTGCTATAAAAGCAACATATTCGGCAATATCTTTATTTGGTATTTTATTATCAATAAATAAAAGGGTGTATTGCGATAACATTGTTGCTGAGATAAAAGATAAAACTAGCCTTACCAGCGATAATGTTGTGGCGATAAATCCTTTGAAAAACCCTATAAGTAAAGATAATACAACTATTGAAACTATAATATAGTCAAATATTCCAAGCTCTCCAAACATTTTCTCACTCACTCATTATTGTTTGTCTTGATGCAATAGCCGCAGACAAGGTCATTTCGTCTAAATAATCTATTTCACTGCCAATAGGAATACCATAAGCCAGGCGTGATATTCTTATCGGAAGGTGTTTAATTCTTTCTGTTATGTAATGCGCTGTTGTTTTGCCTTCAACGGTTGGGTTATTTGCCAAAATAACCTCTTCAAATTCACCTGTTTCAAGGCGATGTATCAAGGACTCTATAGCAAGTTGTTCAGGACCAATGCCATCAATTGCAGATAAAGTTCCGCCCAAAACATGAAACTTTCCCTCAAAGAACCCACCTTTTTCTAATGCCCATAAGTCACTTACATCCTCTACAATACATAGCTGAGAACTGGTTCGAGATTCATCAAGGCAAATTGCGCAAGGATTAGATACATCTAGGTTGTTACAAGTGCGGCATCTGTCGACTTTATCTATGACCACCCCAATCATTTCAAAAAGAGGGCGCATAGATTTAATTTTGTTTTGCATTAAATGTATGACAATCCTTCTTGCTGACCTGGGTCCTAAACCCGGAAGCTTTGAAAAAGCATATATTAAATTGTCGATTTCTGCCTGCACGTATGTACCAATATTAGAATGGGAACTTGAACCCTGGTGGAAGTGATAGTCCGCCCATCATTCCTGATACCATGTTTTCAGATGTTTCATCAGCGCGTTTTTTAGCATCGTTTACGGCTGCAATAATAAGGTCTTCTAACATTTCTGGGTCAGAAGGATCGATAACATTTGGGTTAATTTTTACAGATTTTACAAAGCCATTGCCGCTAACAACAACTTTCACTGCATCTCCGCCGCTATTACCTTCGTATTCTGTGTCTTCCATTTTCTTACGCATTTCAGCCATGTTTTTTTGCATGTCCTGAACTTGCTTCATCATTTTTCCGATATTAAAACTCATTTTCTCTCCATAGTTTTTTAATTTCTGTAAATAACTTACAAAAAAATTTTTACGAAACTAAAATATCATCCACTGAAACTACCTTCGATTTAGGGAAAGTGTCAAGTATTTGTTTTATATTACTATTACTTGATGCATCTAAAATTTTCTTGTTAGTTTCAATATGAATTTTCTCTTTGACAGTTGCCTCGCCAGTTTCTTCACTGCTAATTACTGTCCAGCTTTCTCCAGTCCATTCTTCTAAATCTTGTTTAAGATTTGTAATTAACGTTTTAGGCGCATCAAAAAGGTTAAGTTCTATGGAATTGCTACTAAACTTAACCAGTCTTACATCACGCTTAAGCTGGCTCGCGACAATCAGCTTACCTTTTTTCTCACATAAGTGAATTACCTCATCAAAAGACGACGGTGATTTAGTATAAACTTCCTGCGCTACCGAAACAATGCTTTTTGTACTGGGGCTTGTTTGCTGGATACTTCCGCCTCCGTTTCCTGATAATAAGTCAATTGGGGTAGGGAAGGCTTTAACAAAGCACAGTCTCATAAGAAGCATCTCTAATGCAAGCTTTGGATCATGACAAATTTTCATTTCCTCAAGACCTTTAAGTAACATAGACCATAGTCTGGTAAGAACTGCAATTGAAGTATCGGTAATTATAGAGTTTAAAGATTCAATATTAGACTTAGATAAATATAGCCCACCATTTGGCTTTATGTTTTGCTTAAGTAAACTTACTGAATGGGTGAGTTCAAGAAGCATTTCGTTAAGTGCCATCGGCATTGCACCCGACAATAGCATTTCATTAACGAGACTAATAGTGTTTTGAGCATCACCAGATAAAATGTGCCTGAATAACTGAAGCAAATTATCATTTGAAGCTCTGCCAAGAATTTTAATAATTTCTTCAGCTTTTACTTCCCCGTTATCTTCCTCTAACGAATGGTTTATCGCCTGATCCAGCAGGGATAAGCTGTCACGCACTGAACCTTCGCTGCTAATTGCTATAATTTGCAAAGCTTCTTCTTCAAAGCTAATTTTTTCCTTATTGCATATATTTTTAAGGTGTTTTGTAAGTTCATCTTCAGAAAGCCTGCGAAGTTCAAATTTTTGACAACGAGAGACTATAGTAACAGGTATTTTCTTAAGCTCAGTAGTTGCAAATATAAATATTACGTGAGCAGGTGGTTCTTCTAAAGTTTTAAGTAAAGCGTTAAATGCCTTATTTGAAAGCATATGCACTTCATCGACTATAATAACTTTATAGCGTGCTGAAACGGGTAAATATCTTGCAAAATCAATGATTTCCTTTACATCTTCAATACTTGTTTTGCTTGCAGCATCCATTTCTAAACAATCAGGGTGGCGATCTTCCATAATACTTACGCAGCTTGAGCAAACGCCGCATATGTCAAGTGTTGGTTTGTTATTGAGACCATCGACTCCCTTACAATTTAATGCTTTTGCAATAATACGCGCTGTTGTTGTTTTTCCAACGCCTCTGATACCCGTAAAAATATAAGCATGATGTATACGACCGCTTTCAAAGCTGTTTTTAACAACTTTTACCATATTTTCCTGTCCTACAAGGTCGGTAAAATTCTGCGGACGGTATTTGCGGGCAAGCACCTTATATTTGTTATTACTTTCCATGATTTATAAAACCGGTTTTATAATTTAATAGCGGATAATACAGTGACTTTATTCAAATCAAATTTCAATATGCTATTAAATATATATTTTGGTATTTAGTCAATATTTGAGTGCTTAGAAAACCTTAAATTTGAAGGTGAGTTTGTTAAAACCATTTTGCGAAGAAAATTAATATGGAGATAATAAAATAACATATTATAAAATTTACAATAAATGCGGCAGTATATGCTATAAAGTCTATGCTAATAAATCTTTGAAACAATGGAGCCATTTCAGCGCAGAGTCCAATTGCAAAAACAGCAGATAATCCAAGCTGAATAAACGTCATAATCTTTACAGCTAAGTTACCACCTAGTTCAAACGTTTTATCTAATGCTCTAAAAAGTAGATTTTTGTGTTTTTCTTCTAATTTAAAACCTTCATCTTTTTCGTTGTTATCCATTTGCGCTGTCCTAAGCTTATTTTTTGAAACCTGTAGCGGTGATTATTTCAAAAGTAGCTAAAATTTTACCATTACATATATCTTTATATATATTATTAATCGTGTCAATTGCATCTTTTTTAAGTTTATAACCTGATTGTATCAAACAATTGGTTTCGCCCATCCCTCTAAGATCATGCATAAGTTTCAAAACATCAGGATACTCAATTTCAATAGTTTCAATATCTACAGCCGCACCCTCAAAGCCGCATCTCTGCATTAAGCTTGCGGCATCTCTTATGTCGATCATTGGCGAGATATGTGGAGTGACTTCGCCACTATAGTTAATCTCATAGTTTAGCATTGCTTCTCTTAGCTCATGAAGAGTTCTGCCGCCCAAAAAGCTGCTAATATACAATCCTCCCTTTAACAGAATGTTTTTGGCTTGAATCAAGTGACCTGGCAAGTCATTAATAAAATGGTTATTTAAAACTGATATAATTAAATCGAAAGATCCTTCATCAAATGGTAAAAATTCATCATCACAAATTAATGTGTTATTATACTCAGGTTTTAAAGATTCATGCAGTTCAGTACCTAGTATATTTTCATATTCCTCAAAATATCCTTTTCTAGCGCCAATATCTAAAACTTTTTCGGGTCTAAAGCCTTGCATCTCTGCTAATCTTTCCTTGATATTTTCAATGCTATGCTGCACTATAAAGTCATATTTATCAAAGTTTTGTCTGGCGCGTATTCGATGGGTAATATATTTACTGCGGTTAAAAATCTGCATTGTATTTTAGTAAGTACGGTTAAAAATTTTAGTAAGGTTATTTTTCCTCATAAATGTATATTTTGCAATTGTATTGTGGAGGAATCTGATATTTGTCTCAAATGTTTTCATAAACTTAAGTTCTATACCAACCAATCGTGTATGCAGTGTGCTGAGCCGATTGAAGGTTTTATAAGTAAAAGCCACAAAAAATGCTATCGCTGTACAACACATGAATATTATTTTGATAAAATCTATACTGCTTTTTATTATAACGAATTAATATCAGAAAATATTCATAAGTTTAAGTTTTTTGACCAAATTTCATATGCAAAAACCTATATTGAATATTTGGCTCCTAACATTAAAGATAATTTTGATTTAATTATACCCGTGCCGCTTCATTATTATAAATTAATTTCCAGAAGGTACAATCAGGCGGGGATATTAGCCAAGCATTTGTCTGAAAAACTAGGAATTCCTGTAAACCATAATACTCTAATCAAAATCCGAAATACAACACCTCAGAGGCTTTTAGACTTTAAATCAAGGCTAACAAACTTAGAAGGGGCATTTAAAATTACCAATTTAAACATAGTAAAAGATAAAAAAATACTTTTAATAGATGATGTCGTAACTACAGCCTCAACAGTTAATGAATGTTGTAAAATACTTAAAGAAAACGGAGCTAAATATATAGCAGTAGCATCTGTTGCAAGATCTATAAAAGATTAATCTTTATAAAATCGTTTACTACTTTATGTTAATAGGATATTTATTATTGAAATAAGCAGGGTGTATTTTATGAAATTAACTGATCTTCCAGTTGAGATATTAACTAAAATTTTAGATTACTTACCTGACAAATCAAGGTTAGACATTAGAAGCACCTTACATCTCTTAAAGCAAATTATAGATAAACATATTTATTTAAATAATAGACTTGATTTAGAAAGCCTTTACATACTTGATAAAAATAATGCGCCATATACTGTAGAGCTACTTACTTTTTATAAAAATTTTAATACAAGTCTTGCTTCCTGGAATTGGTTTTTTGAGCAATTCTTAAATCCTCATGCAGTTAGAAATTACAAAGCTTTAGTTTCAATAAGGTTTGTAAAAGCTAGAAAAAATGCTCCTTTAATAAATTTGCCACCAAACCTTGATTTCGTTATTAATTGCACTAATAACTTTCATTTACTTAGAAAATTTAATGATGAAAATAAGTGTATTTTATCATCTTATACCTACACATTAATAATGGATTTAAGTGCTGATGTTCAGGGTTATTTGGAAATAATAAAATTTATAAATACAACTAGCTCAACTTATACAAATATATCTTTAGTACTAAAACTTAATGAACAGCAAAGTAGTAATGATATAGATATTTTCGTAGCTTTAAAAGCCAACTCGTATAAAAGTGTCGCAATCCATTTAGAGGGTTACAATGCTGAAGATTTTAAATCTATATTGCCACTTTTAGAGAAAATTTCAAATTTATCGGGTCTATATTTTGATAAAGCAAACTTTACCCAAAATCAGCTTAATGGAATTTTAGCATGGGTTCACCGAGAACTTAAATTGACTAAATTATCTTTCACTAATTTAAATGCGGGTCTATGCTTAAAAAAAGCTTTTGAAAACATTGATTCACCTCATGAGAAACGTTATGAAGTACTTGATTTATCGGGCAGTCGTTTAGATAGTCAAATATTACCAAGCTTATTGAATGCCAATATTAAAGTAGATAAGCTGGTTTTCAATTATAATAATCTACAAGGATTTCAAACTGATTGCTTAACTAAACTTTGCGTAAAAGAGCTGGAAATTGATACATGCCAGCTAAGCAGTTTAGATATGGCTAATATACTTAAATATCTGGCTGAAAATGCTCAGTTAAGCTATTTAAATATTATGAATAATGGCAATCTTTTTCCTGATACTAATGCATTTGAATTACTTAAAAAATGTAACTTTAAAACTATATTATTTGATGAAAACCAAGTTGAGCTAACTCCTGAGTTTATTAATGCAATTAGCATTACAGAAGGGCTAAAGATAAGCGGTCATAGTTTTCCTCCTTCATACAGAGCTTTAATATTTGATAAAATCATTTCAAAGCATTCGCCCAAAACCTTTTGGCTTAAAGAGGTTGCAGGATTTGATATAGGAGCCATTCCTAAAATGTTACAATATAATTATGACCTTGAGAGCTTTAGTTTAAGGGGAGGAAGAGTATGGGGAAACGGTTTAAGTTTATTTAAGCAATGCTTTGCAAGGATGAAAAGACTGAATGCGGTTGATTTATCTAAAAATTGCTTGTCCGCTTCAGCTGATGTATTAAATATACTTGAACAAATATTTAACGTACCTAAACTTTCAAGATTGGTTTTAAACAGTAATAATTTTAAAGAAGATTTATTTGACTTTATTTCCAAGTTACCAAGTGTTTCATATTTAAAATCCTTAGAGGTGCGTTATAACTTTTTTGATGAAAAATCAATAAGCTTCATACCAAAAATCCTGGCAAAGCTTCCCAAGCTTGAGATCCTGTTAATATCATCGTCTATTTATAAAAAAAGTGAATGCAATGGTAATCAGCTAAAAATATCTCTTATGCATACAATTTATAATGCTCTTGAAGGTACTCACATTACTAATTTTATAATGCGTAAGACTTCTAATAAAAAGAGTCATTTTTATGTGAAACTAGAAAAAATTACCAACAATAATATGCCAGATAACCGCAGATATCATTTGACAATATTAGATCGCGGAATAGAGTGTGATGCTAGAATAGAACATGATAAAACTAAGAAGAGTCTTAAGAATGTCGCAAGAAGATCAAAATAGGCTGAAGAAAATTTATTATCAAAGCGTACATAGGGGCTGCAAAGAGTCTGACTATGTTCTTACCCATTTTGCCGATCATTATTTAAATGAGCTTACTGACATTGAGCTTGATATATATGAAAAATTCTTGCTTGAAGAAGATGTAAATATAATGAACTGGGTAATGGGTAAAGAAGAAGTCCCCAGTGAATATAATATGATTTTTGATAAAATCATGGCTGGTATTGATAGGTAGAGTATGCAAAACTACACAGTACCAAGGGCAGGTTATGCTTTTTTTGCTAATAAAATTCCCCAAAAGTCCGTGCTTATCGCACCAAATGAATTAGAAGCAGCATTACTTTGTGAGCAGTTATATAAACTTTCGCCTTCTAAAAAAGTCCACATGTTCCCCGCATGGGATATTCAGCCATATGATAGAGTCTCGCCAAATATAAGGATAATGAGCGAAAGAATAAGTACTCTTTGTAATCTTGACTATGCTGACATTATTGTTACAACTGCAGCGGCGTTAAAGCAAAAAATACCAGATCCTAAATACTATAAAGATGCCAGCATTTTAATTGAATCAGGTAAACGGATAGACAGGGATAAATTAGTTAGTAAATTACTTTTAATTGGCTATAACCGCACTTCTATAGCTAGTGAAATAGGCGATATTGCCGTAAGGGGCGGTATAATTGATATAGTATCTGAAGAGGGCATAGGTTTTAGAATAGATTTTTTCGGTGATGAGATTGAATCAATTAAAGAGTTTGATCTCATTTCCCAAACATCTAACAGCAAGCGCGAACGGCTTTTGATTTTGCCTGTATGCGAGGTTTTATTATTTGATAAAAACATTCAGAATTTTAAAGAACATTACCTAAGCGAGTTTGCAATAAGTAATAAAGATCCACTTTATGAAACTATAGTCAATGGCGGTAAATATCAGGGGATGGAAAACTGGCTACCTTTATTTTATAGTGAAGTTAAACCAGTACTTCAGATTTTAAATGATTTTAGCGTTATAGCATATGAAAGAGATATTGCTGAATATAGCGCTTTAGATGACCATATATTAGAAAGTTACAACCTTCGCATTCGCCTTAAAAATCAAGAGGAAATAGCCTATAACGCACTTCCCGCAAATAAAATATGGGATGTTGAAGGTGAGATAACTCCAAGCCATGTGCTGCATGAGTTTGGTGATTATGATGATTTAGGCATAAAATATAGTAATTTTAAAGCCAGCTTAAATATTAATGTATTTCAGTATCTTAAAGAAGCGCGCAATAAGTTTTCGGTTGATAGAGTGGTAGTTTGCTCAAGCTCTAAAGGCTCTTGTGAAAAAATGCTGGATATTTTAGAATCTTATAGCATAAACAGTATCTATATTAATGAAATATCAGATATAAAAAGCTTATCCCCAAAAACTATAGGCGTTATAAATTTCCCTATCGATAATGGAATAATCGCTGGTAATATACTCTTTGTATCAGAAGAGGAGCTTCTGGGTTATAGAATTAAAAGAAAATCTTCAAAAATCTCCTCTAAAAATACTGAAAACTTTATATTTGAGGCTTCAAATTTAAATCCAGGTGAGCTTGTAGTTCATGGGGATTATGGAATCGGTAGGTTTGAATCGCTAGAGACGCTTACAATTCAGGGTGAGCAGCATGACTGTATTAAAATAGTCTATTTAGGTGACGATAAGCTTTACATTCCCGTTGAAAACATTGACCTTATAACACGTTACGGTGCAGATGATGGTGTCCAGCTTGACAAGCTTGGGGCTGCTTCTTGGCAAATGCGTAAGGCTAAGCTTAAAAACCGTATTAAAATTGAGGCTGAGTCTATTATTAAGATTGCCGCCGAGCGTTCGATGCGTAAAGGTCAAACCTTAGTTGCTCCAAATGGTTTATACGATGAATTCTGCGGCAGATTCCCATATGTTGAGACAGATGATCAGCTAGCGGCAATTGAAGACGTAATTGATGATTTAGGTTCAGGCAGACCAATGGACAGGCTAATATGTGGTGACGTAGGGTTTGGAAAAACCGAAGTTGCCTTAAGAGCAGCATTTGTTGCGGCATTTGGCAGCGAAGGCAGAACAAATCAGGTAGCAATTGTTTGTCCAACTACTTTACTTGCAAGGCAGCATTACCGTAATTTTACTAACCGATTTAGAGATATGCCTGTTAATGTGCAAATGCTATCCAGGCTGGTTAAACCGTCTGAGGCTAAAAAGGTTAAGGATGGTCTTAAAGATGGCAGCGTGAATATTGTAGTTGGAACGCATGCGTTACTTGCCAAAACTATATATTTCAATAATTTAAGCCTAATGATAGTTGACGAAGAACAGCATTTTGGTGTGGTGCAAAAGGAAAGGCTCAAGGAAATGAAGGCTAATGTGCATGTTCTTACTTTATCTGCAACCCCAATTCCTCGCACTTTACATATGTCGCTTTCAGGAATTCGTGACCTGAGTATTATTGCGACCCCTCCAGTTGACCGAATGGTGACTAAAACCTTTGTTACTCCATTCGATGCTGTAACTATTCGTGAAGCAATAATGAATGAAAAGGCAAGGGGAGGAAGGTGTTTTTTTGTTTGCCCAAGGATTAGTGACATAGAGGAAGTACGTATTAAACTTAGCCAAATAGTACCTGAAGCCACCTATAAAATTGCCCATGGTCAGATGAAACCCGATGAAATTGATGATATTATGAACGGTTTTTATGACGGTGATTTTGACATTTTACTATCTACTACCATTGTAGAATCTGGCTTAGACGTACCATCTGCCAATACAATACTTATATATAGAGCTGATATGCTAGGACTTTCTCAACTTTATCAGCTGAGGGGAAGAGTAGGGCGTGGTAAAATAAAGGCATTTGCCTACTTAATTACACCTAAACTTAATATAATATCACCACAAGCACGTAAACGCCTGGAAGTTATGCATAAAATTGACAGTCTTGGCGCTGGTTTTACTGTCGCTACCCATGATATGGATATCAGAGGCGTAGGGAACGTGCTTGGCGATGAGCAATCTGGTCATATCCGTGAGGTTGGTATTGAGCTTTATCAGCAAATGCTAAAAGATGCTATAGAGCAGGTTAAAGATAACAAAACCGATGAAGAAATTACTCATGAAAGCCCACAGATTAATATTGGCTTGCCAGTACTTATCCCAGAAGAATATGTAGCCGACATTAATTTAAGACTTAACTTATATAGAAGGATTGCGGCGCTAAATAATAAGCAGGAGCTTGACTCTTTCTATTCCGAAATGGTCGATCGTTTTGGCGCAATGCCTGATTCTGTAAAGCATTTATTTACTATTATTGAGATTAAGCAAGTTTGTATAAAAGCAGGAATCTCTAAAATTGATACTGGTCCTAAAGGTGTTGTTTTGGCATTTTACAATGAAACACCTAAGTTTCCGGATAAAATCATGGCTTATGTTGCAAAACACCCTAATATTGCTAAATTACGCCCTGACAACAAGTTTGTGGTACAAAAGGAAATGCAGGAAGCTGCTCAAAATGTTAAGTTTATCAAAGGTTTAATAGAATCGCTTTGCTAATACAAGGAGTTTATTAACATTTTATTGACTTTTCGTTAATTATATTATATAGTTTTAATAAATTAATTATATTCATGAGCTATATTACATGACAAAGAGAAAGTTTGCTGGTCAAGAAATATTTAATGAAAGAGATTTTCAGGGATTATCTCAAGATGAGATAATCGAAAGATTAGAAAATGAGATAGATTTATTAATTGAAATTGAAGAAGAAGGTCTGGTTGCAAACAGATCAGGTCAAATTCAGTATATCTTAGATGCTTGCCGCTTACTTGATAAAAAATCAATGCGAGAGATTGCAATTTATTCGGATAACTGGATATTTGATTTTCTTTCTTTCGAGCCTAAACATTGGTCTTATATTATAGACTTCTTGAACACTTTAGAAGAAAAAGATAAAGATAACGTTATCTGGAATATATTAATGTATATAGATCAAATAGATCAAGATTCAGCTGATGATACAGGCAACCGTTTAATTGCAGCAAATGTAACGCAGCAGATATTAACTTCTTTAACAGATAATAATTTAAGAAATTTGCTTTTAATAGATAATGAATATTGCAATGGAAAGGCAATATTAGCAACTGTTGCTGGTATTTGCAGTGATGAAAATGCTGCAATAAGCTTTTGGAACAGAATACCGAATGAATTTAAATTACAATGCCTTAGGTACGATGAATATTGCACTATAGGTTTATTATTAATGAGTGGCTTAATCAATACTATAGAACATATATTTTCTCAAATTAGTTCAAATGAACAAAAACAGGCGCTACAATCTGTTATTTTTGAAAGCTCTAGTTTTATACAATATAAATCAACATCACTACAATGGATAAGATCTAAAATAGGTGCGATTGAATGGCATATACTTCTGGCGACAAAAAACTATTCTATATTTGAAGGCATTTGCAAAAAGGCTATGTATGAACCAGAATACTCGCAAAATCATGATATTATTCAAAAAATAATCTTGGAGTTCCCAGGCGATCCAAACTTTAAGACAATTTATGACAATGTTAAAGCAGTTCATGAACAAAAAGTAGAAGAGTGCAATTCATTTTTGGACAAAATATTTGAAATACCTTCAGAAGATGAGTCATTGCCAATGAATATAGATACAGGCGAGGGAGATGAATGGCAAGTTTCTAAACGTCAGAAAACTAACCATACTATACACCCAAATTTAGATTTCTCTAAGAGACAAAATAAGTTATCTATAGCTCAAAAGGATTATGAAAAAAGTTTTCCCCAAAATGTATCTCAGGATATGTTAATTAAAAATACAAAGGAAGAAATAGATATATTAAATCAAAGAATTGAAGGTGAATTCAAAGGTAAAAATATAAGCACTGAAGATGACCAGATATTAGCGATATTATCATATTGTAAAAGACTTAATAAAAAGTCAATGCGTGAAGTTGCAATTTATCGAAATATGTTCTTGTTTGATTGCTTGCTAGAAAAAAGTGAATATTGGTCTTATATGGCTAAATTTATCCTTTGCCTTACAGAAGAAGATAAAAATACCTTTGCAACGGAAATACTATCTTACATCAATGCAATGCAATGCATGTTGATTGTAAGAAAATCGCAAACAAAAATCAAACAGCTATATATATTAAACAAATCCGTCAAATAGCTGCAGATACTATACAAAATATTTTCTTGTTTTTTAGTGATGAAAATTTAAAGGAGCTTCTTAAGGTAGACGATGAACATGAGTGTGATAAAGGTATCGCAATATTTTCCAAAATAGCCAGCCTTTACTCTAATGAGAATGAAATAATAAAATTCTGGAATAAAATCCCAGATGAATTTAAGTTGCAATGCCTTAGGAGTGAAGATTACTACACTATTCATATTTTATTAAAAAAGGGTTTTGTGAATACAATAGATCATATGTTTTTGCAAATTGGTGAAAATGAACAGAATATAATTTTAAAATCTCTTAAAGATAGAAAAATTGAAAAATATAACGATACGTCATATGAATGGATGCTATCTAAATTAAAAAAGACTATTTGGAGAAATACTCAGCAGCAAGGACAAAATCAAAGGTTCTAGCATATGAATAAAAATATCAAGAAAACTGATAATTAAAGAACAAAGCCACAGCAATTATATAGTTCTGTGGCGTTTGTTTTTATATCGTATTTAACATAATATATATTATGTGACTTTTATTATACCTATAAGTATAATAACTTGACAGCAGAGTATAAATATATCATAAAGGCGCAAATAGTTAAAAAATGGTAAATATAATGCAGCACAAAGAAAATACTCCCTCTAAAGAAGATTATACTAATCAATTACTGACCGCGGTTAAAAACAATAATGTAGCTGATGTAAAAAGATTACTTGAAAATGGCGCGGATGCTAATTTTATTGATCCTGAAAACCATATTCCCTTATTAGGTATAGCAGTTGATAAAAACCCAGCAATATTCTATTTTTTACTAAAATATAAAGCCGATCCAAGTGCGGTTTATAAAAAGACATCTATGGTGCGGTATAAAACATCAATACTGTCTGAAGTTATCTTTGGATTCAAATATTCTCATTTAATTTTACTAGCCAAGCACGGGGTTAAATACGATTCTTACACAACCAATGGTGTCAGTGATTCTATTATGCCTCTGGAAACAAAATTATATATTCCTAAATTTGCAAGTGATCATGCTAAGATTTATAAAATATCAAACTTATTTTATATGTTTGATATTTACCCAAATATGAATAATAGTTCTCGTACTCACGCAAAAAATTTCATCCTTGATCCCAAAAATATTGCTGATTTTGTAAGCATTTATACTTCACTTGTTAGTGATATTATAGAATCCTATTATCCCGATGAAATTAAGCAAACATTTGCTCGCAATTGTTTTGTTACGCATAAGTGCCTTGAAAATGGTAAGGGTGATACCGCGTGGAGAGAAGGACTTGATAATAAAGCCCCTATCCTACCTTCTGAAATAGTGAATAAAATTGTGAACTTCAATAACATATCTTTAAAGGAAGTTACCAAAAAAATCCTTGATGAAATTCTTTTAATAGAAGATAAAGACGTTAAAGATGCAATTTACAAGGGTGTTACAGAGCATTTTAGTAAAAAACGGTCTGAAAGATTATTTTTTATGTAATTAAAAAAGAGAATAAGCAATATGTGCGCTAAATTTATTGAGATTGTTAAGACAAAAGTTACTCATACAGGTAGTGACTCTGATATAAAAGCTTATAATGTATTAGAAAAGGAAAATTCTCTTTTACCTTTATGGGAGTTGCTTGAGATTAACGCTAATCCTAATTATAGTTTAGAATCTTACGACCCATTTGCTCGGAAGGTAAATAAATCACTATTATGTTTAGCTTTTGCAAAGAGAAAGCAAGATTGTATGGTGCTTCTCATTAAATTTGGCGCAAGATTTACCTTGAGCCTGTTTGATTCGTATTTTAATGCTGCGCATAATCTAGCGTGGAATGGAAATGACGATGATTTAAAATTTAATTGCAGTTTTTTATTGATCTTAAAACTTGATGAAGGTGAACTAGAAAAAAATAACAAATTCATTAAACCAGAGAATTTAGACGGAGCTAAAGCATTTTTTCATAACTTTCAGGTTAATTTTGATAAATTAGTCGATATATTTTACGAACTAGTAACTATGCAGCAACAAAGATTAAAACATAAATATGCTATAGACTGGCGTGGAATTCTTGAGTGTGAAGTTGAACGTCAACCCGAATATATTCTCGATCAATTTTTAACTCTTAGAGATGACGCTTTAGCTGCCAGAGTTAGATCAGAAGTTCTTAAAAAGATTGAAAACGATATAAACATTGTTCATTGAAAACACCAATTTTTTAGCCCCTCTCCCTGTTTCTAACGTGTGAGGATGGGATATTTAGAAGCCCACGGTACTTGGCTACCGTGCGCCTTGCAATCGAAATATTGCGCTTCCTAAGCAGTTCTACAAGGTCATCGTCTGAGAGTATGTTTCCTGGCGTTTCCTTTTTGATAATTTCCAAAATTAGATTCATAATCGCCTTATTTGAGGCTTCTTTGCTATTATCATCAGAGTTTACACTTTTACTGAAAAACTGTTTAAAAGGCATTATTCCTTTAGGTGTATACATATACTTATTAGCGCATATTCGGCTTACTGTACTTTCGTGAACACCAATAGAATCTGCTATATTTTTTAGGGTCATTGGCTTTAAATACATATTACCAAACTCTAAAAAACTCGTTTGATTTTGCACAATATACGTAGCAATTTTAAGCACGTTTTCAGCTCTTTGTTCTATTGCTTTTATAATGTTGTTTGCACTATGATAATACTCTGCAATAACCTTGGAATCGTTATTATTTGCCTTAATAAGGCTATAATACTTTTTATCAACCAATAATCTTGGAAGTACTGCCGTATTTAGCTCAACTTTATAGCTATTATCTGGAAGTTTTTTAACTATAACATCAGGACCTATAAATATACTTGGGTCATTTTCAAACTTGAGCGCAGGCTTTGGATCTAAAAGTTTAAGTTCCTTGATCATGTTTACAACGTCATCATTCGCGCTATTAGTAATCTTAGATAACTGGTTTATATCGTTTTTAGCAACCAGCTCAAGGTTATTGATAAGCCCCTCATATGCTTTATTATATAGCCCTTTGTCTTCTAACTGCATTTTTAAGCATTCGTTTAAGTTGCGGGCAAAAACTCCAGCAGGATCAAAGGTTTGTAATTTTTTTATGACTTTATCTAAATTGGGCTTTTTGTATCCTTCTTCTAATAATAAGTACCCTCTTTCATCAAGCATGTCCATCAGTTCAAAAGCTATTTCAATATCCTGAGGATCAGAAAAACTAATCTCGATCTGCTCACTTAAATGCTCATAAAGGGTTTTCTCTTTTGAATAAATACTAGTAAAGTCAAAGTCTTTGTCAGAAGCATATTTGATATTATCTATATAATTATCATTTGCCTCGTCTTTTTCGAGTAATGGGTTTTCGTTAATTTGCTGGTCGATAAATTCTAAAAGCTCAAGATTAGACAGCTGTAACACCTTAAGCATAGTATTCATAGACTGCGAAAGCTTAAGCGTTTGAACCTGTTTGGCTGATTGTACCTGACTAATTATCGCCATATTTCCGTAAAGTTAAAATATTCATATTCATATTCATATACTAGCGATCTTTAGATCATATGTAAATAATGAACTTGACAAAGTATGAAATTTCTCTTCTACTATGAGCCACAAAACCTACTTAAAAATAGAGAAAAACGATGGCTGAAATTACAGTACAAGAAGTTAATAAAATCGCTCGTCTTGCTCGTATCAAAATGAATGAGGAAGACGCAAAAAAAATGTCTTTAGAGCTTTCAAAGATTTTTGAAGTTATTGATATGCTTCAGGAAGTTAATACTGACAATGTAAAAGAGACAATAAACGTAATTGATAGCTTTAATCTCCAGGTATTTAGAGAAGACAGCATTACAGATGGCAACAAGCAGGAAGACGTTCTTAAAAACGCAAAAGACGCTGCATATGGCTGCTACGCCGTTCCAAAAGTTATTGAATAATATTACAAATTATAGGTTTTAACGTGAGTGAATTACTTAAACTATCTATTTTAGAAGCTAGCAAAAAGCTACGCTCAAAGGAAATTAAAGCAACTGAGCTTGTAGATAGCTATATTAAACAGGCTAAAAAAACAAAAGATTTAAACGCATTCTCGCTGGAGACATTTGACTTTGCAAGAGAAGAAGCAAAAAAATCACAAGAAAGACTTGATAATAACACAGCAAGACCTTTAGAAGGTATACCTGTTGCGGTAAAAGACCTTTTCTGTACAAAAGGCTTTAGAACTACATCTTGCTCAAAAATGCTTGCAGATTTTATTCCTCCATATGACTCAACAGTTAGCTCAAAATTACTTGGCGCTGGCGGTATTATGATTGGTAAAACAGGTATGGATGAATTTGCTATGGGTTCATCAAATGGTACAAGCTATTTTGGCGGTGTTATCAACCCTTGGAGAGCAAAAGATAATCCTGATAAAAAACTAGTTCCAGGTGGCTCTTCTGGCGGCTCTTCTGCATCAGTGTCTGCCTTTTCATCAATGGCAGCACTTGGAAGCGACACAGGCGGATCAATTCGCCAGCCAGCGGCTTATACTGCAACAGTTGGTATTAAGCCAAGTTACGGCAGATGTTCACGTTATGGCATGGTTGCATTCTCAAGCTCACTTGACCAAGCGGGTGTACTTGCAAGAAGCGTTGCAGATGCTAGCTTAGTTTTAGAAAATGTCATGGGTCATGATGAATTTGACTCAACAGTACAAAACCTACCAGTACCGCAGTTATCAAAACTATCTGCAAATAGCATGAAAGGATTGAAAGTTGGCGTTCCAAAAGAGTATGATCACCCGATGTTATCAAGTGATATCAAAGCATCATGGGAAAAAGCAATTAGCCTTGCAAAAGCGCAAGGTGCTGAAATCGTTGAAATTTCAATGCCACATACAAGCTATGCACTTCCTGTTTATTATATTATCGCGCCAGCTGAGGCATCATCTAACTTATCACGTTATGACGGCGTTAGATTCGGTTATAGAACAACCTCACCTATTACTAATATCAATGACCTTTATGAATATACAAGGGCTGAAGGCTTTGGCGCAGAAGTAAAACGCCGTATTATGATTGGTACATTTGTATTATCATCTGAACATATAAGCAGCTATTACCAAAAGGCTCAAAGAGTTAGAACTTTAATTATCGAAGACTTTAAGAAAGCATTTGAGAAAGTTGATGTAATACTAACACCAACCACCCCAACACCTGCATTTGGCCTTGAAGATAAGCTTGACCCAGTTAGCATGTATATGAATGATTTATTTACCGTTCCTGCAAGTCTTGCTGGTCTTCCGTGCATGTCACTTCCAATTGGGATAAATGAAAGCGGACTGCCACTTGGCATTCAGCTTATAGCTAAACATTTAGATGAAGAGACAATGATAAAAGCCGCGCTTTCTTTAGAAGAAGCGATTAGTTTTAAATTAAATGCGTATGGTATGTAATATGAGTAATTCAGATTGGGAAGTTGTAATTGGTCTTGAGGTTCATGCTCAGGTTTCGTCAAAATCAAAACTATTTTCAGGTGCTGCAACAGAGTTTGGAGCAGAGCCAAATACGCAGGTATCTTTAATTGATGCTGCTATGCCAGGAATGCTGCCTAAGCTTAATAAGTTCTGCGTTGAGCAAGCTGTAAAAACAGGTCTTGGTATTAATGCGACAATTAATTTAGAGTCACGTTTTGACCGTAAAAACTATTTTTACCCTGACCTTCCGCAAGGTTATCAAATATCACAGTTTTATAAGCCTGTTGTAGAAAACGGTAATCTTATGATTACTTTAAAAGATGGCACTACAAAAAATATTAGCATTGAAAGAATTCACTTGGAGCAAGATGCTGGTAAAAGCCTTCATGATCAAAGCCCAAAGCATACTTTCATTGATCTTAACCGTTCTGGTATTGCTCTAATGGAAATTGTTTCCCGCCCAGACCTTAGATCAAGTGAGGAAGCTGCAGAATACATGAAAAAGCTCCGTAGTATTTTAAGATACTTAGGTACTTGCGATGGTGATATGGAAAAAGGATCATTAAGATGCGACGCTAACGTATCTGTAAGAAAGTTTGGCGCACCACTCGGCACACGCTGTGAGATTAAAAACCTCAACTCAATTCGCTATATTGTTAAAGCTATTGATTATGAAGTTGATCGCCAAATTAGCGTTATAGAAAGCGGCGGCACAATTAGCCAGGAAACAAGACTTTTTGACGTAGCAACTGGTGAAACACGTACAATGCGTTCTAAGGAAGATGCACTTGATTACCGTTATTTCCCAGATCCTGATCTTTTAACACTCAAAATTGACGAAGGATTTATTGATGGCATTCGTAAGATTATGCCAGAACTTCCTGAGCAGAAGATTAAAAGATATACAGAAACTCTAGGACTTAGCGCATATGACGCTGAAGTTTTAACAGCAGAGAAAGAGTCAGCAGATTACTTTGAGGAAGTTATTAAGGAAGCAGAGCCAAAAATGGCAGCTAACTGGATTATGGGTGAGCTTTTTGCAAGGCTTAAGAAGGCAGATCTTGAGATTGACGCATCCCCTATTGCGCCTAAAACACTTGCTAAGCTTTTAAAGCTTATTTCAAGCGATGTGATATCTGGTAAAATTGCTAAAGACGTATTTGAAATTATGTTTACAAGCGGCAGAGATCCTGAAGAAATTGTAGAAACCGAGAACATGAAGCAAGTAACAGATTTGTCAGCAATTGAAGCACTGGTTGATAAGATTATAACTGACAACGCTGATAAAGTAGCAGAATATAAATCTGGTAAAGATAAGTTATTTGGATTCTTTGTTGGTCAGGCGATGAAAGCATCAGGCGGCAAGGTAAACCCAGATATTTTAAACCAGATGCTGAAGGATAAACTGTCTAAGTAATGTTTTTATGGATTCCCACGAGATATTACATATCTTTCGGAATAACGACTTTGAACGTCATGTCATTGCGAGGAATGTAGTACATTCCGTGGCAATCCATTTCAGGCTCAAGTTTTTATGGATTCCCACGAGGCGTGATACGCCTCTCGGAATGACACTGTGGATCTTATTAAGCGGCTCTTGCAGCAGTTTTTGCTTCACTTTTAACTGCAATTTTTCTAAAACAGTTTAAACCAGTAGCATTTTCAAGCATTGAAGGTTTATATTTTTCCTGCACTGCAGTAACTTCTACATCTGTAAGGTTAGCTTCTAATTTAAGCTGAGCTTTTTCAGCCTCTTTATTGTTTGCAGCGCCCATAAATGCGTTAAGGGTTTCTAACAATGCATTATTAGACTTAAAGCGTGGTGATACAGCTTCTGTAACAACAGAAAGAATAGCACTTAAAGCCCCTTGAACCTTTTTATTTTGCATAAGGTCTACTAAAGATTCGGAAGCAAATGGAGCATAATGCTGAGCCAATGCTTTAACAGCTACAAAACTTAAGACTCTTCTTGTCCATATCGCTGCAAACTTAGCAATATTTACAAAACTAACATCATATCCAGCAGCAATCCCCGCAGTTAATATAGCCTTACGCGCTGCAGCACGGTTTATCAAGTTGGGTTGCTGATCTGTAAGCTGGTTAACCCTATCCTGCAAATCTCTAACTGGCTGATCTAGAGCATCTTTATCTCTTTGCAAGTTATCTGCCCTATCTCTTTGTTTATTGCGATCTTGTTCAATATTATTCTTCTCTGTGGTAAGACTAGTTTTATCCCTATCAAGCTGAGTCTTTAACCCTTCCAATTCTTTCTTTAGCTGAGTAACTTCGTCTGTAAGCTGCTTTTTAGCATCCTCAACTTCAGCCTTTTTGTCTGCTAAAGTTTTATTTGCATTATCAGCATCAGTAAGTTTCTGTTTTAAAGCTTCTAATTCTTGTATTTTTATGGCAAGTTCATTTGATAAATCGTCCCTTTCCCTTTCAAGCTTAGACTTATCAACATTTGCAGCATTAATTTCGCTTCTTATTGCAGCTAAATCTTGATTTAGCTGCTCTAAAGCGGCTTTATCAGAATTAGCAGTATCAAGCTGAGCCTTTAAAGCTTCAATTTCTTGATTTACTTCAGCAATTTTTTCCTGATGATCCTTTGATATACAAGTTTTTTCAGCTTCCAAAGCTGTTTTTTGCTGAGTAATTTGTTCATTTTCAGTTTGTAATATTAGAACACGATCTCCTAGAGTTTTTAACTCATTTTGATAATGTCTCTCAAGGTTTTGATTTTCTTGTTTTATAGATTTAATAGCTGTTTTAAATGATTCTATTTGTTCTTTTAGACTTACAATATTGGTCTCGTTATACTTAATTTCTTCCTCAAGCTCACGAATCTTTTCATTAGCAACTTCATTTTGCTTAGCAAGCAATTTAGCTGCATCTTCAATAACAGAACTACCTAAATCATCTTCAATATGGTTATTTAGCGCTTTGGTATCATTAACTGCTTTATACTTATTAGGAAATCTGAGTTTGACTTCGTTATTAATGAATTGGTTTACATCTCTCTTTTCTTTCAGCAATCTATATCTTGCCTCTTTAAACGCTGACAAGAAGCTTTTATGATCATCTTGTGGTGGCATTGAAAGGATGATTGCAAAAGCTTCGTTTTCTGTAATTTGATATTTTACTCCGTCATATTCGACATTTTCTTGAAGCGTTACCGTATATAATTCTTCGTAATATTTTTGAAGCATTTTAAAACCAGCATAACTCATTTCAACTCTATGACCACCATCTTTATCTGGTAAAATGACGCCATCATTTGCTAGTTCTTCTTTAAATTCCTTTGATTCCCATGCACTTGAGCTATTAATATTAGTTTTACCACCAATAAAGCTTAATTTATCTGCGCCACCAAGATATGAATGCGACCCATACTGGCTTTCACCATGAGGAGGTGATCCCTCAAAGCCAAGCATAACCACATTATTGTTATTAATATCTTTTGTTTGAACATATAAATGACCATCGCTAGATCTTAAACTTCTTTTTTCACCAGCTGCCTGTAATCTAACAAGGTTATTCATTGCTGACTGAGTAATCAATTCTTCAGGATTTACACCTGCAATATCCATACCTTTGTGTGGTATATCTATTTTTTGTTCTTTTTTATCAATTCCTGGTTGTTGTTTATCAATAACTTTATTATATAAATCAGCAAAATTTGTATAAAGCCACTGACC
The DNA here is from genome assembly GCA_001897445.1 of Alphaproteobacteria bacterium 33-17. Lineage (NCBI taxonomy): Bacteria > Pseudomonadati > Pseudomonadota > Alphaproteobacteria > Alphaproteobacteria bacterium 33-17. Next base: position 161,914 of record MKSX01000027.1, read on the forward strand.
TACACCATAACCCCTTTGATCAACATACTGTCCATCCTTATTTTCTATCGAATGAGTAGAGGTAGACCTTGAATAGAAAATTTTCCCATCTTTTTCTGCCTTAGCTGAGTTAAAAACTTCATCAGCTACAAAGTTTTTTGTAGCATCATTGCCAGCAATCCAGTTTAAGAAAGCATTGCTATCATTTCCCACATCTTTAATAACAATAAAATTTCGCCCGCCATGACCGCCATTACCCATTACATCAGCTACTGAAAGATTATTAAGGGAAGCTGAAGTCATGACTTCACCTTCATATTTTTGGTTAGGCTTGTCAGAAACTTTAAAGCCTGAACAAGCTGTAAAAAATGCCATTTTTTTCAAAACTTCAGACTTTTTCTTTGCAATGTCACCAGCTTGAGTTTTTAGACTTTCTGTTAAATTTTGGCTTGAAAGACCTAGCTCTTCCTGACGTTTGATAGTATAATACATACCTTTTATTGAATGGATTATTTCTTGATCAATGCTTCTTTTTTTTGCAATTTCTTGTGTCTGTGAAATCTTTTTTGTTTTTTCTATATTATTTTCATAGTCTCTTTTTACAAGTATGCTTTCAAAACGGGGACTATCTTTTGATTTAACATTTCCATCAAATAAAACAGCAGTAGCTGGATCTATTATACTTACATAACTTGCGAGAGTATTGCAGTAATCCACTTCTTGAACTGTCGAAAATCCCTTTAAATCAATATCTTCCTTAGAAATAATCCTTAATTTGATATCGGGTTCATTTGTATCAGTTCTAGGCGTTACTTCAAGTTCAACGGAGCCTATTAACGTTTTAACTTCTTCACCTTTATCGTTTAGAAATTTTCTCACTAATGGAGCCGTTAAGCAATATTTTTTATGACCACCCTCAATCAAAACAAATTTATAAGAAACATCTCTCGAGCTTCTCATATATTGCACTTCAACTTCACCTAAATCTTTAATTTTTAGTTTGGTTTCTTTAGTAATTCCACTACCAAAATTTTGCCACATCATCATTATAATGTTCTCAAAGCCGATAGATTTTAGTGCGTTATCTTCTTTATAGCAATCCTTGAACTCGCCAAAATTCGTTATTTTTGAATTAGTATCACTTGGATCTGGTGATCTGTATTGAGTATGCTGTACTCTATTTTCGTTAACATTTAAAATATGAAAACCTTCCCTGCTATAATCATTCAAAAATGATGAAAACATATCTTTTTCAAATGATTCAAATACTTCTTTTATATTTGGATTTTCTTTATCAAGCTCATAATAAAGATTTGCATACAACTTTAAAGACACTGAATACTCTGCATTCTGGATTTTTTCTTTATTGTTTGTTAAAAATTCCTTAGCTTTATCAATGTCATTAACTGCATCAATTTCCTGAATTGATATATCAAGACGTTCATCTTTAAGAGATTTAATACCCTGGGAGATTTTATCTAGTAGAATTTCTTGTAATTGCTTATAAGCAGCTGCATCCGCTTGCAATGCTTTTTCTTTAAAGTTTGTATAGTCAACAAGCTCTAATAAATCAAGCAGGTCTGAGTACTGAACATTACCATTATTCTTAAGTAAATTAGCTTTATCAAGCTCATACACTTTTAACCCACTTTCATTAACCTTAGATGATAACAGTGTTTTTATAGCCTTACTTACATACTCAGGAGTATTAGTAAGTTTTTCATATAAAGTGTAAAGCATATGTACATGTCCAGTATTTAAATATTAATAAAATTACCCTATTATACAAAAAAGTAAACGATTTGTCAATAAATTTGAAATATTTTCTCAATTAAGAGTTTTAATCAAATTAAGTGCTTGTAATTAAACAAAATTTCCATTAATTTACCTATATATTTTATTTAGGGAGATTATATGAAAAAATTACTTTTAGTTGCAATGCTTTCAACAGCACTTACAAGCCCGGCTTTAGCTGCTCAGGAAACAAAGTATCTGGTGGTTGATATTAATAGAGTTATTGGCACATCAAATGCTATGAATCAGGTAAATAAGGAAGTTGAAGAATACCGCGTAAAAAATGCTAAGGAATTTGAAAAGAAAGAACAGGAATTAAGGGCCGAAGACGAAAATCTCAAAAAAGAAGAAGCTACGTTAGCGCCAGACGCTTTCCAGAAGAAAGTAAGAGAATTCCGTACAAAGTTCGCTGAAGTTGGTCGTTCTGCAACAGCAAAAAGAGAACAAATGGACAAAGCATTCAATACAGCACTTACACAACTTAACACTGAAGCTGAGAAAATTATTCAGGATATAGCAAAAGAAAATGGCGCAGAAATTATTTTCGCTAGTCACCAGTTACTTTATGCAAATGAAAACTTGAATAAATCTGAAGAAGTGTTAAAAAGGCTTAATGCAAAAGTAAGTAAAATTAAAATTGATTTAAAATAACATGAATTCAACTTTCTACGATATTAACAAGCCCCAGTCAATTGAGCAAATAGCCGAGTTTCTGGGGCTTGAGCTTTTTGATAACGGACAAAACATCCATATAAAAACATCTGGGTGCGCTGCTTTATCAAATGCTTCCTCATCTGAAATTTCCTTTTTTTTCAATAGGAAATATGTAGACGAGCTAAAAAATACTAAAGCCGCAGCAGTCATAATTGGCAAGGCTGATATTGATTACGTACCTGAGGGTGTGGCTATTTTATCATCAAATAACCCATATTATGATTATGCAAGACTTTTGGAATACTTTTATATTCCAAAATCAGAGAGCATTATTAATGATAGAGTTGTTGAACCTACTGCTTATATAGCTTCAAGCGCTCAAATTGGCGTAAATTGCTATATTGGTCGAAATGTAGTAATCGAAGATAACGCTGTAATAGGCGATAATACTATAATTATGCACAATACGGTTATTCATAATGACTGCGTAATTGGAAATAATACGAAAATTAGCAGTAACTGTGTGATACAGCATGCTGTAATTGGTAACAAAGTATTAATCCACCCTAACGTTTCAGTCGGTCAGGATGGCTTCGGTTTCGCATTAAATGCTGGAAAACACTATAAAGTACCCCAAGTTGGTCGTGTAATAGTGCATGACGAAGTCGAGATTGGAGCAGGAACAACAATAGATCGCGGATCTGCAAATGATACAGTTATCGGGTCTGGGACAAAAATTGATAATCTTGTTCAAATTGCACATAACGTTGAGCTTGGCAGAAACTGTATTATCGTATCACAAACTGGGATTTCTGGAAGCACGGTAATGGGCGATTATGTTGTCACAGGTGGTCAAAGCGGTTTTGCCGGTCACTTAAAAATTGGCGCAGGAGTTCAGATTGCCGCGCAATCTGGGGTTATGACTGATATTGCACCTAAACAAATATATGGTGGCTCCCCTGCCCAGCCTATTAAAAACTGGCACAGACAAACTATTATACTGAAGAAATTATTGAAAAAGGACGAAAAGTAATGAGCGCGCATTTAGACAAAGTATTTATTGAAGAAATCATGGAAATGATCCCACATCGCTACCCTATTTTACTGGTAGACAGAATGGAAGATATTATTCCCTTTGAATCAGCTGTAGGTATTAAAAATGTAACGTTTAACGAGCCTCATTTTCAAGGTCACTTCCCTAACAAACCAATTATGCCTGGCGTTCTTATTATTGAGGCAATGGCGCAGACAGCTGCTGCTCTTGTTATTAAAAGCATGGGACAAGAAGCTATGGGCAAGCTTGTTTACTTTATGTCTATTGAAGAGGCAAAGTTTAGAAAACCTGTTGTACCTGGCGATACTCTTAAAATGCATGTGAGTAAAGAAAAACAGAAAGGAAATGTTTGGAAATTTAAGGGCGAATCATATGTTGAAGGTACAAAAGTAGCCGAGGCAATATTTACAGCAATGATTGCGGAGAAGTAAGAATGGCAAACAAAATCCACCCTACCGCAGTAATATATGACGGCGCTCAGATAGGAAAAAATGTTGAAATCGGTGCATTTAGCGTTATTTATCCAAATGTTAAAATTGGCGATGGTACAAAAATTTATTCGCATGTAGTAATCGACGGCTATACAACCATTGGCGAAAACAACCAAATTTTCCCTTTTGTGTCACTTGGTTCGCAGCCTCAAGATTTAAAATTTAAAGGCGAAAAGTCTGAGCTTATTATTGGTAACAATAATATGATTCGTGAGTATACAACCATGAATCCAGGCACTGATGGTGGCGGAATGCTTACATCCGTAGGTAATAACTGCTTATTCATGATGAGTACGCATATTGCTCATGACTGTAAGATCGGTAATAACGTAATTATGGCAAATAATGCAACGCTTGCAGGGCATGTTACTTTAGAAGACTTTGTTATTATTGGTGGCTTATCAGCTGTACATCAATTCGTTAGAATTGGAGCGCATGCAATGATTGGTGGCATGAGTCCTGTGGAAAAAGACGTTGTACCATACGCCTTAGTCATGGGTGAGCGAGCAAACCTTGCTGGCATGAACCTTGTTGGCTTAAAAAGGCGCAATTTCTCACGTGAAGAAATTGGAATGCTTAAAGACGCGTTTGATAAAATATTTTACCCTAAGGATTTTAGCTTAAGTTTTGAGCAACGCATTAATAATGTTAAGGCTGAATATATAAACTCAGAAGCAGTAAGGCAACTAGTAGAATTTTTAGAAGCCGAAACTTCCAGATCATTCTGTATGCCAAGGTCATAAAATCCACACATACACTTAAAGGGCGTTTTATAACGCCTTTTTTTATGCCTAAAATAAATATTCCTTGCAAATATTTGATTTTAAAGTAAATACAGCTGAATAATTAGTCATTAATAAGGAAATATATGAAACAAGACGAAAATTTTTCTGCTCCATCTCGTTTAGCTTTCACCGATTTACCTTACGAAATTTTGGCGATGATTTTTAAGAAGGTAAATTTTGTAGATTTTAGAGTTAGACGTGTTTCAAAATTTTTTCAAAACATTTTTGTTAAACCTCATACTTCTAATGAAATGGCAATCCTTCATAAAAAACCTGAATATGTTAGCCATATAATATCCAGAAGCGAACTTATTCTAGCTGAAAAGGAAGAGAATATAAAACAGGGGAAATTGTCTTATAAGATTTTTTCAAACTTAAAGTCATTTAATCAATCTGATAATACTATTAGAATAAATCTTACTGATATTCCCAATACCATAGAACATCTAACTTTAAATGGTGCCAGAGTTAAAACTAAGTATAAAGCAAAATCAACCAACGGCGTGTTATTATTTCCTAAATTAAAAACCTTAAAGCTTGTTGATATAAATAATTTCAACAACAGCTCATATGTTTATAATTATGTTAACTTTCCAATCAAACAGTTTTTACATGTTGAGAATTTAGAAATTGAGTCACTAGCCTTATTGGCTCATAGTAATATTGTTTTCCCAAATTTAAATAAGCTTACTATATTATTTGATGAAGTTACAATAACTAATCCTTCGCTTATTAAATTAAGCAAAATGTTCCCTCGTCTTAAAAGTTTAAAAATAGTCTTTACAGAGCAAACTGAACAAGAAATTGATGTTAATGAATTCCCCCTGGAATTCGGTGAGTTAACACTACAAAGTTTTGTTTTGCAGGGAGACTGCAATATAAAACTTGATATATCTATGCTAAAAACAGTTGATAGAGTTAAAATCCTACTACAAAATGCTCCCCTTGACCTAAGCAAAATCATGTGGCCTAAAAATATTAAAAATTTACATATCCCATATCCTTTGCAATATGAAAACCCAAAGTTTGAGAATTTAAACATGGAATCTATTAGAACCTTGTCTGTCGATTTTAGTAGATTAAGATATTATCCGGGAACTACAAACATAATTCAAAATTCAGATAAATTTCCAATAGATGCTTTAGCAAAATGCTTTTCTACGCTTAAACAATTAAATATTTTACTACACGAAAATTGCATAAATGTTAGAACGAATTTAGCTTCAGATAAGGTTACTTATATTTATTCACGTATGGTGGGTAAGAATTTTGATCCTAATTTTATAAATATTTTTAAGGAATTGGTTGGGTATCCTACAATAGTTAAACTGGAATTCGAAGAATTTATAAAGTCATTGACCATTCCGCATACTATATTTAAAGATGGCAAGCAACAAATTAGAATTATACCTGAATCAATTGATGCTATGAATTATGTCACTTATGATGATAAAGACAATATAATTACTCACATAGATATGGAGGAGTTTAAAAATATAAATGTCGAAGTTGTAAACTGTAGTACCTGCGATAATTTACAGTCAATTAGAAACCTTCCGTATAAATTATCTAAATTATTGCTATCACCCAAGGCTCTTATACAAATAAATCCATTTATCATAGCTCTTAGCAATTTACACACCAACTTTGATATTTATTATTTTATTAGTCCCAGAGGTAATACATATATGCCTACCATAAATACAAATAACAATCTAACCTTTGATGATAATACCCCTATTTCACTTAATTTAATCCGTGGTGAGATAAAAAAACAGAATTTTGCTCGTTTAGCACCAGATTTAAACACGATTACCTTTAACGATTGTCATAATTTTGATAATGTGGATTTTAGCCAAATTCCAGACAGCGTATCAAGATTGATAATTACAAATTCTCATGTTAACGGGGCAAACTTTGAAAATACTAATATTCAAACCATAAAAATAATCAATACAACTTTTACAAATTTTGTATTACCCAGAAATCTTAAGTTTTTAGAGCTTAGTCATGATATAGATCTAATAAAATTAGCAGCTCAAAACCCACATATTAACTGGCTGAATGATAAAGTTTCAAAATACAGACCGCACGCAGAACGTTTAAATAATGAACACGTTAGCAACTACCAAAGAATGTAAAATAAAATACAAAGTATTTTTGTAGTTGTACTTTTATTAAAAATCAGTTATTAGCACTGATATTCTTAACATAACATAGTAAACTATTATGAGTAAAATGAAGCGTCGTTATATTACTACTAAACAAGTGCTTGAAAAATATACAGATCAGTTAAAAACAATAAGACAAAATAAATTAAAAGCTTCAAGTAGTTTTGAAAAACTTCCTGATCTAATAATAGAAAACATTTTCTCATATCTTAATAGTACAGCTATAAAGATTACGTCAAAATACATGAATTCATTGCCATATACTATCAACAACACTCTGCTTATTAAAAATTATAAAATTTCAGCAAGAAACTTAAGAGAAGTCCTTTCAAGATCATCGTATGTTAATCAAATTATTTTATCCAAAATTCCAAAAAATGATATTAAACCTAAAACCTCACATTTTACCAAAGGTCGATTTAATTTCCATAAAATAAAAAAATTATCTTTAAATTATTATACAGTAAATGCGTACCATTTACCTGAAACAATCGAGGCTATTGAAGTTTATAATGCGTCAATTGCAACCAGCCAGAATTCTAAATGCAACAGCATTTTGCCAAATTTAAGAGCATTTAAAGCTTTAAATGTAGTATTCCATAAAGATGTTGAGTATAACTTTTATTTAGCAAGGTTTGTGAATGCTGAAAAAGTTGAGATAGATGCCAACTTAATTATTAATAATTATCCCAACAAAGATATTGTTTTTGAAAAAGCCAAAGATGTAACAATTGACATTTCCACTATTTCTGTAGTTTACAACACTATAACAAGAAATTTATCGGCTATTTTTCCTGTTGCTAAAAAAATTAAAATTGTATTTAACTACAATAATAATTTAGATAAACCAAAGGATAATATAGATAAATTTCAAGCGTTTCTTGATGTACTTCCTATTAAAATTGAGCATTTAGTTCTGGATTTTAATCTTAGTGGTGAATTTGTTTTAAATCTTTCGCATTTGATAGGCGTAAATACTTTAGAGATTAATAACGCTTATCCACTTAAAGTTGATAATATTTTATTGCCCAAGACAATACAAAATCTAATTATAAATAAGCTGGATTATCGAGATCCAATTAATGTAAATTCATCTAATATAAAAAGTCTAAAACTACATTCTGTATTTAAAGAGTCACAGTTACTTTATAGCGGCTTGCTTGTAGATTATTTAGAAAATGGAACAATCAAAATATCTTTTCCCGATGAGTCAATTTTTAACCCTAACACACTTGCAATACCTGAATTCGCAGAAGAAACCATTTTAATACAATATTCATTAAGACAATTTAATCACATGGTAATGAATAATAAATTTAATCAACATCTAACTAATTATACAAATAAACTTGTTTACTTCAATATAGATGTGTCAAAAGAAGAAAATCCTAGCATTGATATTGATAGCTCATTGTTTATACAAGATTATATACATTATTTTATGAATTTTGAGGGTCTACCCCAAAAATCAATACATATTTTGCACATCAAAGAGGATTACCCCTTGGAAAGTATTGCTCTCGAAGGTTTTAATCTATGTAATATAGAATATTTAGATTTCTCTAAGTGTCATAGTTTGACATCACTACCTTATTTTAGGCACAATGTTAGAAATTTAATACTTAATGAAAATCAACTTACTAAATTTAACAATCAACTACTATACTTAATATTAAGATACAAATTTAATATATATAAAGATCAGTATATTGATACTGCTCCACATAAACTACAATTTGGGTGTCGTAACGAAATAATATATATAGATCAATTTAATATAGGTTTATACGAAACCGCACCCAATATAGATTCAATAAATAAAGATTTTTTTTCTCAAATAATACCTAATGCGCATACATTGGTTTTTACAAATTGCAATCTTGACGCATTTGACTTTAGCAAAATTCCTGATGCGATAAGCACAATAATACTACGTAATTGCAGTGTTGATTTAATGGATTTATCAGAAACAAAGGTGAAAAATGTACAATTCAGCAACTCTAAAATTGGTAACATTATTGAGCCTGGACAATTTGTAAACAATAATTATTTTGTACCATCAACCTGGAGAGATAATTTTTCAGCTGATTACAATATTTCTAGCGATGAAACTTTAAGCGACAGCATAGAAATTTACACCCCCTATTTATCAAAATAATGCGTGACATTTAATTTTTAGAGGCATAATGTGAGTTTATAATAAAAGTATTAATTTAAATTCATATTATGCTTAAAAAAGAAGAACTATTAAAAGACAAAGATAATAACAATTGCTTGATTGTTTTGCCTTTGTTAAAACTAAAAGATGACCCGGAAAAGGTTGAATACAGGCTTGATGAAGCTACGGGTCTTGCCACTACTCTTGATTTAAACGTGGTTGATAAAATAGTCATTTGGACTAAAGATTATAGACCTGGTCATTTATTAAAATCAGGTAAAATTGAAGAGCTTAAGGCAATTGTCGCTTCTAAAAATATTGCGCTTGTTTATATAGACATGCCCGTTACTCCTGTTCAGCAACGCAACTTAGAAAAAGCTCTAAATGCTAAGGTTATGGATCGAACTGGTATTATTTTAGAGATTTTTGCATCAAGGGCGCGCACAAGTGAGGGTAAACTTCAGGTAAGGCTTGCTCACCTTGAATATCAGAAAAGCCGTTTAGTTAGAATGTGGACGCACCTAGAGCGTCAGCGTGGTGGTCTTGGCAACGTTGGGGGTCCTGGTGAAACCCAGATGGAATCAGATAAACGTATGATTCGCGATGAGATTGCCAAAATTAAGAAACAGCTTGAAAAAGTAAAACAAACGCGTGAACTTCATAGAAAATCACGTACATCAGTCCCCTATCCTATCGTTGCGCTTGTTGGCTATACAAATGCTGGTAAATCTACACTTTTTAACAAGCTCACTAATGCTGATGTATTAGCAGAAGATAAGCTTTTTGCAACACTTGACCCTACTATGCGGGTAATAAAACTTCCTTCACGCAAGACTATAATACTATCAGACACAGTAGGTTTTATTTCAAATCTTCCTACAGAACTTATTGCAGCTTTTAGGGCAACCTTAGAAGAAGTCATAGAAAGCACAATCATTTTACATGTGCAGGACGCCTCAAACCCTGAGTACCGCGATCATAGTAAAGAAGTACAAAAAATTCTAAAGTCTCTTGGTATTACAAGTAAGTTTTATAAAGATACTATCCACGTATACAATAAAATTGACTTAGTAAAAAGTAAGACAGAATTCAAGTCTAAGCTTTGCATATCTGCCACAGAAAACATCAATCTAGATAAGTTGCTAAGCGCTATCGATGAAAAGCTGATGGAAGATGACATAAAAATCAGAGTTAATGTAAAGGTTGAAGATAGCGCTAAAATTGCTTGGCTTTACGCAAATAGCGCCGTTATATCTTCGGAATATGATGATGAATTTGGGCATTTTTACATATCAATTTCCAAAACCAATTATGATAAATGGAGAAGTTTATATGAGTATAGCGAATAGTCTAAAGCAGAAAGGTTTACTTATTGAAAAAGCTTATCTTTGTGGCACATGGTTTGATTGCGATGACAAAATAAATGTCATAAACCCTGCTACCGAAGAAATCATCGGAACAGTGCCAAATACTCCCAGTGATAAAGTTTTAGAGGCTATTAAAGACTCCGTATCAGCGCAGGAACATTTTAAATTTTCTTCCCCTGAAGCACGCTCACACTTACTAAAAAAATGGTATGAAGCTATGATGCAGCATAGTAGGGAATTTGCCGAGCTTATTACTCTGGAGAATGGGAAAACTATAAAAGAGTCATTAGCTGAAATAGAATATGCTGCTGCTTATTTAAAGTGGTATGCTGAAGAAGCAATTAAAGACAGAATGTATTCTATTCCATCTAATAACTATTTTCAAACCAGAGTAGTAGACTACGTTCCTGTTGGGGTTACCGCAGCTGTAACGCCTTGGAACTTTCCTTTAGCAATGATTACCAGAAAAGCTGGAGCTGCTATTGCGGCAGGTTGCTCAATGCTCATAAAACCATCAGAGCTAACTCCTTTTACTGCGCTACTTATGTGTAAGCTAGCGCTTGATAGTGGCATGCCGTCTAACCTAATTCAGGTAATTACAGGAGATGCTAAAAGAATAGCTGAAATATTCCACGGTGCATATGCTATTAGAAAAATAAGTTTCACAGGATCTACCCGCATTGGCAAAGCTATAATGAAAGGCTGTAGTGACAGCCTGCAACGTGTTGCCATGGAATTAGGTGGCAATGCCCCGCTAATTATCAACAGTGATGCTGACCCAGATGTTATGATAAACATGGTTCTTAATGGCAAATTCAGAAATAATGGACAAAGCTGCACAGCTGTAAACAGAATTCTTGTTCATGAATCACGTTATGAAAAAACTGTAAACCATATATATGAAAAAGTATCAAGGCTAAAAGTTGGCGATGGATTTGATGAAAATTCAGATCTTGGTACTGTAATCACAGAAGATTCTTTAAATCGTCTTATAAGGCTTATAGACATCACAGTTCGTCAGGGAGCAAAGCTTATGCTAGGAGGCAAACGCTTTGGTAATAAAGGTTATTTCCTTGAACCAACAATTTTTACAGAAGTTACAAATACTATGGAAATAGTTAAAGGCGAGATTTTCGGGCCTATAATTACAATTCAAAAATTTTCAAGTGAAGAAGAAGCTATCGCTATGGCAAACGATACAGATTACGGTCTTGCAGCCTATATTTGCGGAGTAAACCCTGAGCGTAACAAAAGAATGGCGGAAAGGCTTAACTTTGGTATGATTGGCATTAATGATACACGAATATCGGATGCAAAAATACCTTTTGGCGGCACTAAAAATTCAGGTTTTGGTCGCGAAGGTGGACGCGAAGGAATTTACGAATACTTAGAGCCTAAATATTACGGCATAGCCTAGAGTTGGTTATCTATAATATAATCAATTCCTTCTTTATACGTAGGAAACTTAAGTTTATAGCCCAAATCATTTTTCATTTTGTTGTTATCGACTTTTTTGCTATTTGAATAGAATGATTTTAGCATTGGGGTCATTTCAACTTCACTTGCATCCCATATTTTTGGTACATCTAGCCCCATTTTTTGAATAGCATATAAGTATGGCACTTCTGGGAGGGTTGGCTCATCATCACTTACATTATAAATATGAAGTGATGGGTTAGATTTATGAATAGATAGACTTGTGAATCCTGCAATATCGTCAATATGAATTCTAGAAAAATACTGATCTTTTTTTGTTATTATTTTATAATCACCTGATTGAATTCTATCAACAACTGAATATCCTACGCCATAAATTCCGCTTAATCTAAAAATGTTAATACTGATATCGGGGCGTAATTTACTTAATTTAAAAAAACCTTCTTCTGCTTTAATTCTGTTTAAACCTTGAGGGTCTTTTGCTCTAAGCTCAGAATTTTCATCTACCCACTCCCCCTTATAATCACCGTATACAGATGTAGCTGAGTAATAGCCAATCCACTTTAAATATTTCATAGATGCTATTTGATCAAAAAACTTATTTAGCGCTATGTCACCACTCTCATTTGGTGGCATTGAAAACAAAATATGCGTAAAATCCTGATTAAGTTCAAAATTATCAAACAAAACCGTACCTTCTTTACCAGACCTGGAAGTGGCAATATAATCTTCATTCCATAGTTTTAACAAAGCTTTTGCGGACTTTCCAAGCCCAAATATAAGTAGCATTTCTAGCCTTTTATAATTTTCTGATAATCGATATGCATAGGGTTATGCTTAGACATAGGAATTTTTCCTACTTTAATTTGCTGCACAATATTACAGCCAAAATTATTATTTGCCTCAAGCTTAATTTCTTCAGTATGGCTTACATGGCGTGGGTTTGTAAGCTCAACATATAGCACTCGTGTATTGTTATTCACCACAAACGCAGCTTTTGCAACATATGGATTCGCGTTCACCGATTCTTCAACGGCAAAAATAAAGATTTCTTTTTCGTCTACTTTCACAGTATTTGCATAATCCCCAGTATACCAAAGCCTGCCAAGATTATCAATATAACCCGCCTTACCTGTTTTTATCCATGTCTTTCCGTCAACTTCAATTAAGTTATTATGAAGCTGCGATTTCACCGATGTATCTGGTAAGTTAAGAAGTATTTCACCAACTGTAAAATCACTACGGGAGTTATTAATTTTTATAGATGCTTTTCTAACATCATAACCCACTAAAACGCCTTTACCCTGATACGTTCTTGCATATTCAGCATCTGAGATTTCTGATATATCCAGCTCAGTAACAATAATATCAAATATACAATAGAACATGTACGTTGAACTTTCGGGCATATAACGGTTAATATCAACCAAAAGCGCTGACTTGACTGAATTATCATATAAAAATATATTCTGAATTTTATTAAGCGGATTTTTTATATATTTCATAATTCCGCGCATGTTATTTGCATCCATACCAATGCCTGTCACATCAATTTTAGTAAGCGCTTTAGCAATAGTAGGGTGTTTTAAGCCAAGTAATAATGTTGATCTGCCATTTGCTATATTTGTAATAACATCACTATACTTCATATTATACATTAGGGAACTTTCATCGCATTTTTTAACCGAGCATAATGATTTGCTGCACTCATAGAGACTTTCGTGTTTTTTTTCAACAGTAAAAACAAGACCGTTTTTATTTTTATAATTATATACAATAGCAATAGGATTATTATGCTTCGTATTATGCTTCTCAAGCTTTGAATCATTTAAATTAATAAATCCAAGTGTGACTTTACCAGCAGAAAACTTACGGTATAAATTTTTAAACGTTTGTCTTAGCTTTAAATTAAATACAGATGAAATAATAGCAACAGGCTCGACTAAAGGCTTTGTACTAGGGTCAAATATATATGCAGCCGCACCAATCTTAAATAACGCAAAAATTGCTGCATACGAATTTATATCTTGCTTAATATCAATTGCTACCAGATCCCTTGGTCTAATTCCTTTTGCTGCCATAACACCTGCAAAATCATCGACCTTCTCTAAAAATGATGCAAAGTTAATTGACTTATTAACAAGCCTCCCCTGAATCGTCAGCGCTGCTTTATCCGGGTACTTACCAGCCGCAGCGCACAAAGCTTCATATAAATTCATGAATACGTACACTAGTTAAAGATTTTTTTTACTAAGTATACTTTAACCAGCAACCCTCAGGAAGTCTACTATCTTTTCACAAATTTTCTTAATTTCCAGCATGTTATCTGTATTATAATTGTTACTCAGTACATAAGGAAGACCTTCGTCGCATGATTTAGCAAGTAATGGATCAATTGTAAGGCTTCCTAATATATCAAGCTCATTTTCATTTACAAAGTTGGTTAGTTCATTTTTTCCAAAAATTTCCATTTTTTCATTGTTTACAACTAGTCCGCTCATATTTTCAACAATACCAACAATAGGCTGCTCAAGCTTTCTGCATGCAGAAATTGCCTTTTGAACATCTTTGAGGGCAAGCTTTTGAGGTGTAGCAACTATAACAAACCCATCAATTTTGTAGCCCTCACCTAAACTTAATATGACATCACCTGTTCCTGGAGGCAGATCTAGCACTAGTACATCCACATCCCACTTCACCCCTCTGATAAGTTGGAAAAGGGTTTTGGTTACCATTGCACCACGCCAGATAGCAGCTTTAGATTCATCTACCAGGTATCCAATAGACATTGTCTGAATGTCGTATTTTTCTATAGGAATCAGCATATTATTTTCAGCTTCAGGCTGATCGTGAATGTTTAGCAAAGTTGGCACCGAAGGACCAAAAATATCGAGATCTGCTATCCCAACTTTAAGACCAAACTTACCTAGTCCTGCTGCAATATTAGCGGAAACAGTTGATTTTCCTACCCCGCCCTTGCCAGCAGCAACCGCAATAATTTTTTTAACACCTGGCACTGGTAGCTTTACCGTCATAATATGTCTCTGTAAAATATAATATTTTAAAATTAGTTAATATTTTAGTTTTTTTGAAACCATTTTTATATTACCATTATATATAAAGCAATTTATGTAGAAATTCTACTTAATATTAAAGGTGAGTATTAATTACAAGCTTGATAACAGCATATTTATATTTTTGCGATAAAAACTCCATTTTAAATAAGAATTTTTATTATTTTATTAAAATTTTAATTTTTATCGCGGTTTATTTTATGCTATAATTTAGTAAATAACACAACATATTAAAGGGTTTAATCATGCCAACAGCCGCTAGTGAAAATGAAATAAAGCAAACAGAAGTTACACTCGACAAGCTAATGTCTGTTGCCGAGCAACCTGCAGCAGCAGTGCAAAATAACAAATTACAACAAATACGTAACGATCTTCAGGGTCATAAGCATGACCGCAGCTATTTAGTAGCAGTAGACGGTATGATGCAGGAAATTAGCATTAACCCTAAAAAATTCATTAACAAGGAAACAGGTTCGTTTGAAATTCCAGAGGGTCATAAGGTTCTAGAGCTTGCTGATAAATATGGTATCAATCCCTATCAAGAAGGGGGACACATTGACAATATTAGTAAAAGAATTAATAAAATTCAGGAAAAAGCTGATAAAGCAATGCCTACAAAAGAAGGTTTAGTTGAAAAAAGAGAGGAAATTCTAGCAAAAGCAGAAAAGGCACCCGCAACAATTCAGGCTAATTTATTAAAAGAAGCAGAAAAACTTAACAAGGATATTAATAACTTTGATAAAGATCAAATGAAATTAAGTAAAAAATTTCAGGATAAATCTTTCAGCGGCATGCGAAAAGAAGCTATAAACACAGGTTTCGAGGCAAGAAAGGATATAAGCAAAACTGATAATAAAATCGTTAAAACTACAAATGAATTAGTTGGCGAAAAAGTTAAGCAAGGTGTAGCAAAAAGCAATGCAAAAGCTGCAAAAGATATAAAAAGTGTGATTGAAGCAATTGGAGATGCCTTTAAAATGGCTTGGAAAGGTATTAAAAAATTATGTGGAGCTGCTAAGAAAAAAGTTAAAGCAGCCGGAGAAGCCATAAAAGACAAAGTTAACGAGATGAAGAAAGACATCAAAGATAACTTTATCGATCCTATTGCAAACGGCTTCAGGGAAACTATTAATGAAGTAAAGCAAGGTTTTGGTAAGGTACTCGGCAAGGTTGGAGATAAAGCTAAAGAATGGAGTGATAAATTATTAGAAACTAATAAAACTGCCCAGGAAAACGCAAATGTTATAGTTGAAACAATTACAGAAGATCGTTCTGTTGGTATTAGAATCGAACCTAATGCCGCTGAAGTGAATGCTCCTGAAGGGAGACGTGGCGGAACAACCATTACACAAGATCCAAACGAATTTAATGCACAAAACAGAGAAAATGCCGCTGCCAGAGAAGAAGCGCAACCTGAGAAAAAAACTCCTCCTAAGCCTTTACCTAAAGCACCTAAAAAGGAACAAGTTAATAATAACAACATTAAGGCGGAAGATTTAGAAGCTGCAAAAGCTAATTTAAAATCAACTGGTGTAGATGGCAGAGCTGCCTCTAAAGAAAGGGCTGGAATAAAAGATCCTGAACTTGGTAAAGTTGTAGACAACCTTAAAAATGCTGGAATCAAAGAAGAAAAAAGCGGTCTTGCTGCTCAAAACTCTGCTGGTAAAACTCCAGATCAAGGCATGTCAATAGATAAAAAATAAAATATCACCTACAGTGTACCAGGGATTCATAATATCTGGTACACTTTTATAACAAATTTCAATTTTGATAAATATTTATTTAAGCACTAACTGCCACGGCTTGCTGGGCAGCATTCTCTTCGATTCTTTGCTTTTGGGCTTCTATCTGCTTGTCAATTTCAGATCTTATATTTTTGCCATCTATATTACGTACTTCTGGATATTTAGCTGGATCAGCAAAAGGTATCACCTCTTCTTCCTGGCTAAATAACAAGCCATTAACAGCATATGAAATAGCGCATGATAATAAGATTAAACCTGCTTTCTTAGCAAGATTTAGATGTACATTAAATACCTGGCATGTATAAAAAGATATCACCGCTAAAATGCAACTAAACACTATATTTGCCAAAAGCATAAATGTATCTGGGTCATTTATATAAGAGTTTACGGTATTTTCAAAGCTGTTAAACTTGTTTGATACATAATTCGCCGCTTTTTCAGCACCTCTCTGGAAAAACCATTTATCAAGCTCAGCTTCGAGTAAGTCAACTTTACTCGCAAGATTATTATGTGCGTCTACAATCTTTGTATTTTCATCTATTAGATTATTAACTGTATTAGCCAGAGCTTGATTTTCATCTTGCAGATCTTTAATAAAACCTTCAACTAAAGCTTCAAGATTTACTTTAGGAACTTCTTTATTAGAGGCGGAAACTTTTGTATATTTAGTATAAGCAGCTTTCAGGGTTTTAGGCTTTTGTGGCATAGTGGGTTTTAACGCCTCATCAACGCAGGCGTTTACAAAATCCACAACTTCTTTATCAGGCTCAGCAACCGCAATTTCATTGCCGCTAATATCTAAAACTTTCACACCATTTTTCTTAACTGGCATTTCTGAGTGGGTGAGAAAAATTTTCAGCATGTCTTCAGTTGAAAGCTGGTAATCATCAATTAAATGGAACATTGTACGAATTAATGAAATATCTTTTCCACCTGAAGAAAAGTCTACTGCTTTATCAAAACGATATCCTGAAGCATGAAGAAGTGTATTAAGTGTAGAAGCTATACCACATAAAGCACCATCATTTTGATAAACAATATTTTTAGGATGCTCATAGTTAATTGCAATTTCTTCTAAAACCACAGTATTTGCTACGCCTTCACAAATTTGTTTTTTTATGTCATCGGTCTTGATGGAATTTTTGTTTTGGTTATAGTAATCCACTATAGGCTGTATTTTTTGTTTAATTGATTCTTCTGTCTTAGCATTATTTAATAGCTTAGCTAGTTCTGAATTATCGCCATTTACAAGAAGATCTTTAAGCATTAAAGAGCTACTATGTGCTTTTTTAGATTCACTACTATTAGTATTATTGCAATTATGGATCATACATAAAAGCTTGAGCTTTTTTAAGTTAGCTTCTGCTAAAGCTTGCTTGTGAATTTCAAACTGAGCCTGTAAAGCTGTCTCAATTTTTTTAATATTATGAATATATTGAACTAATTTTGCAGTATTTGCTGTATATTCATTAGGTACACTATCTGCTTGTTGTCCAGAAGAATTAAAAAAACAAATCTCATAATCTTTATCCGCGGTTTTTCTAATATCAATTGACATCCAGTGACCGCCATTACCCTGACCACCAGCACTAACAGTAGCTGCTCCAGAAGTATTCACTTCAATCATCATTGCTTTTTTAGCAATAAAATTAGCTTCTGCTATTTTAAGATCATTAAGTGCTGAACTGTCGATAATCTGTGTATTATCAGAGTTTTTTTGACCTTCAAATATTAAAGTCTGGATTTTATTAATTGTTTTCTGGATTAAATTTGCGTCACTATATTTTTCATCTTGAGGGTTACTCAATAAGTTAGTTGCGAAACTTGTTAAATTCTCGTCTTGGGTATCATCAGCACTTGGACGAAAATATTCTTCTAAATATAGAGTGCTAATGCCTAATAATCTTAGCTCTACTAAGCTTTTTAAGTCCTTTGTATAGCTTTCTAATTGACCAGCTGTTGTGCAGTTATATTTTGCCATTTCAAAAGCAGAGGAATTAATATTATTTGAAGTATGGTTAAAAAAGACAGGTCTTACCTGAGAATCTTGCAGCCAGTAACTATTACTAAAAATTTGTTTATCTTTAACTTTTACAATTTCTCTATTTGTTGAGCTGGACATATTAATTACTATATAATTTTATTTAGGGTCAAATTAGCACATCAATCTGTAAAAGTAAAGAAAGAATTACCAATACGTATAATAATTAACCTTTAAGGTATAAAATTTAAATCCAGTAATCTATTGCTTTTTTTCTAATACTTTGATAAATTTAGCAAAATTTATAAAAATTTGCCCGGATGGCGGAATTGGTAGACGCACTAGTTTCAGGTACTAGCGGTCGCAAGACCATGGAAGTTCGAGTCTTCTTTCGGGCACCATCTTTTGAGGAAAAAACGTGGAATTTCAACTTTTTTTAAACGATTTACCAGATAATATTAATATAGTTGGTGATATTGCTATCGACACCGAAGCAATGGGTCTTAACAACTACCGTGATAGACTATGTTTACTACAACTATCTGATGAAACAGGAAAAATATATTTGGTTCAGTTTGCAAAAGGTAAATATGATGCCCCTAACCTCAAAAAAATCCTTTCAGATAAAAATCGCCAGAAAATCTTACATTTTGCAAGATTTGACGTAGCAATTATACACCATTATCTGGGTATTTTAATGGAAAATATATTTTGCACTAAAATAGCCTCAAAATTAGTTCGCACCTATACCGACAGCCACGGGCTTAAGGATCTTAGTCGTGATATGCTAGGTGTTACAATTTCTAAAGCCCAGCAATCTACAGATTGGGGGGCAGAAACCTTAACAAAAGATCAGTTAGCTTATGCTGCAAGTGATGTATTGCATCTTCACCAGTTAAGAGATAAGCTTAAAGTACTATTACTCAGAGAAAATCGTATGGACGTTGCCCAGAAATGCTTCGACTATTTACCATACAGAGCTTTACTGGATGATATGGGATTCAGCCCTGACTTACTTGAGCACTAAGAAATTAACTTGATTTTATTATTAAAATTTGCTAGGTTTGGCAACAACGTCAATTTTATATGCATATGTACCTTGAAAATTACAAAGCTTCTTTAGATTCTTTAGAAAAAATCTCAGAAAATCAGGAAGTTATTACTAAAATCACAGATTTTATTACAGAACACAACCCCATTGTATTCATTATTGGTATTGGGAAAAGCGGCTATATTGCTCATAAGGCTGCTGCCAGTATGTCATCTACTGGAACACGTGCGATTTATATACACCCATCTGAAGCTATGCATGGGGATATTGGGCTTATTACCGATAAAGATATATGTATTTTTGTATCATATTCTGGTGAAAGTATGGAGCTTATTCCTGTAGCTCAAAAGCTTAAAAATGATGGTGTTAAGATTGTTTCAGTTGTTGCAAATGAGAATTCAAGCCTTGGGAAACTATCAAATTTTATTCTTCGCATTCCCAAAGTTAATGAACCAACTGATTTGCCTGCTCCATTTATATCAACCTGTATTAGCCTTGTTATGCTTGATATGCTATGTATCAGCTTGATAAATAAGAAAAATTTTACAATCGACCTATACAAACAAAATCATCCAGCAGGAAAAATTGGATCGGTACTTAAAAGCACTGGCGAAATTATGCGTAAAAACAATGACTTACCGTTGGTTTTAAAAGGCACTAAGATGTCAGATGCGTTAGTAATAATGAATGAAAAAAGACTTGGGTCGTTAATTGTTGTAAATCAAGAAAATTTGCTACTTGGATTTATTTCTGAAGGTGATTTGCGTCGCCATATGCATGATCATTTACTTACTGATTTTGTTGAAAATATCATGACTACTTCACCTAAAACAATTTCTTCAAATACCTTGTGTATAGATGCACTTGATGAAATGAGACAGTATAAAATTACTTCACTAATAGTTGTAAGTCATGGTAATATAGTAGAAGGGATGATACACATCCATCAATTACTTGAGCTATTTGGAGATGAATAATGCGTGATCCAAGATTAGTAAAGGCAGTAGCTAAGGCCGAAAAAATAAACTTATACAAAATTGCTAGTGTTTCTGTATTTATAGCAATTGTTGTTGCGCTTGTTATACTTTCATTTATCCGCTCAGACAATACAAAAATAGTATTTAAATCGGTCATTGACAAAAGCCAGGAAATTAAAGCTGCCGTTATAAATCCTATTCTTCATGGAACTGATAATAAAAATCAGCAATATAGTATTATGGCAAAAAAGGCTACGGAAGTTTCGCATGACAATGTTGTTTTAGAAGATCTTAACGCTGAGCTTTTTGCTAATAATGGCAAGTGGTTTTCAGCTTTAGCGCCAGTTGGCGAGATGGATACAAACGATAGCACCCTGATCCTTAAAGGCATTGTTCAAATTTTCACAGGATCAAGTGAAGAACTTAAAACAGAAAAACTTAGCCTTAATCTTAAGAGAGGCACAATAGTTTCAAATAGCCCTGTGACTTTAATATCTAATAAAGCAAATTTAACTGCCAAAAAAATGGAAGTTACATCTGCTGGTAAAAAAGTTACATTCGACGGCAAAGTCAGAATGAAGATATATCAGTAATACTTAAAGCTTTCTGGTAAAATCACCAATTTCTTCCTTTTTATCAAACATTACTTTATCAATAAAAGTTGAAACCACAGGTAATGTGAACTTCCTGCCCTTTTTTAACTGATATAAATCTGCAAAAGCTTTATTATGGTGCTGCATTAAAATATCAGAATCATCAGTAGAGTAAGATTTTCCATAAAATTTAGATGCCGCAAAATTTAGGCAAAAATTAGAAGCTTTTTGTTTTTGCTCTTCACTTATACTATTAATTTTTAGAAACTTGAAATAGGCTTTAGTAAAATCATCGCTTCTCACTAAAGAATGTTTGTATTTTGAGCCTCTATTACCTGTAACGAATACCGCGGCGTGCGCTGCATAGTAACTTGTTATAGCCTTACCAATTGGATTGTTCAAAAACTTTAAAGTCAATGGTTTGACATGATTTATAAACTTAAAAACTGAATTTGCGTTAATTGTAAAATGTTGCAACTTACTTGCCAGATGCGGCACACCAAAAAAATATGATGCGAAAAATGCAGTAACAAATAATAAAGTTGCAAAAATCTTTAACTGAGAATACCTAAAAAGCCATGTTTTTTTAGTTTTAACTGAATCTAAAAACTGCTTGTTTAAGCTTTCCAAATCTTTCTTTGTATATGCCATAATTGTTATCCAAAATTTTAGTCGCAAAATATCATAAGTTAAATTATGCGTCAATAAAAGTTATTATATTAACTATTAAAAAATAAAGTATAGTCAATTTTATATGGGTCACTAGGTTGTTCGATAACAACATTTTGACGCCAGGTAAATTCAGGATATGCAAATTCCATAATTCTTTTCTTAATTTCAAAAGGCATTTTTACAAGGTAGCAATCATCATCAGTCATTTCTATAATTGGTCTGATATTGCTAAAATATAAATTAACAGAATCAATCACTTTCTTAATCCATTCCTGAGTTTTATAATCATGTCTTTTGATTGCATCATCAAGCGCAAGCATAAGCTCATTACTTACATTGATATTTGCGTTATTAAGCGCATCTAACATGTCCTTAGCAAAAGGCAGCATTTCAGGGTACCAACAAGTAAATCTAATGGACTTTTTGTACATATCTAACAAATCAATATTAAGCTTCAACTCTTTAACAGACTCTATATAACCATTTGCTATAATTTTTTTATGACAAACATTTTCTGTCATAATTTTATATAAATCAAAGCTTTTAAACATTTGAGCAATATCAACATTTGCATTTTTAGCTAGATTAAACACTAAATTAGGCATATTCATTTTTGTATCAGAAAACTTTATTGCAAGCTCAAATGCATAGTAATTTTGGGCTTCTATTATGTCTTTAATATTTACACCTTCATTAGCAAGATCATAAACTGCTCTGTTAAATAAGTCTTTGTTGTTAAATGTTATTGCCTGATAAAAAGCATATTTGTAAATATCAATTCTAACCTCAATATTATTACTACCCTTAATTTCAGCCCATTTTGAATAAATTTTGTCAAACAAATAATCCGAACGAATATAGCATAACTTTATAATGCTTGGAATTCCGTTAACTAGTAAATAAGGAATATCAAACCCCATTTTCTTTAATTTTTCAAAGCATCCTTTGATAACTTGCTTATCAAGTCTGCTGCTAACCAAGTCATGCAATGTCCGCCATGCAAACGTAGCATTTATATGAGGTTTTAGATCATTAGATTGAATATTATTTTCAATAGCTTCACATAATAAATACATCTCGATATTTTTGTGATTATTTTTATTAGCAAGTGTAAAAACCTCATATTCATTATGAGTTAATAAATCTTTAATCTTTATACCTTTTTCAGCTGCATGCCTAAAATAATAAATAGCCTCGCTATGGGATGCAGTTGCAACTATTGCCTTTATAAGCTGATAGCTATTTTTAGTCAAAATACTTACAGCAGCCTCAGGATCAAACCTTTCAAATACTACACGCGCTTTATCATATTCATGATTCTCTAAATATCTGTAGAACTTTTTTTGCATAATACATTGATTCAATTAGATTTCTTTAATTAACTTACTTAAAATTTTACCTGCCCCAAGTGCATTTTGCTGAGCTATAAACATATATGACTTAACATAATTATAGATTTTAGTTCCATCATCTTTGGTATGTTCAAATATTTTTTCCGCCGGCTCTATCAGGTTCTCATCTAACAGAAAAGATACAGAAACTAGTAAACCGATATTTTTATTTTGGTTTACCTCTTCAAAGAAATCCTGCAATTTTTTTGCACGCTGTATATTGCTATCCATTTCCATGGCGGTTAATATAAGGGAAAACACTTCATACGAAGGTTTATGCTCCCAAACCTCGGCTAGGATATTTAAAGCTTTTATCCTGTTTTTAAGCTCAAGCTCGATTTCAGCCTGGAGAATGCCAAGAGCAGCTGTATCGCTCGATATTGCAAAGCCATCAAGATATTTTGATGCTTCAGTTAATTGGTTATTTGAGTATAAGCTTCTAGCTTTAACCTCATGCATCATATTACTGATTTTCCTAGAAATATTTAGCTTTGGAAATTTAGTTTTAAAGAATTTATAGGCATCCTCAAGTACAGCAAGGTTATTTTTACGGTAGGCATCTTTAGCGCTATTATAAAAATTAATTAGGTAAGCGTCTGATTTTTCAGCATAACTTGGGTCATTTAAACTATGAACTAAGTAAGATACCTCATCCATTACAGGCAGCAAGCTTGCATCTACTTCTTCGGTAAGTAGTTTTGCGTCATCATACTCCTTTACTGCAGCTAAAGCTAACGCATTTGCAAGCAGCTCAAAGTCCTTAGTTTTCCTGCCATTAACAAAGCTATTCCAAAGCGCCAAAGGCGAAGTTAGAACTTTCTGAAGAAGCTTATAAACAAGCCATAGAGCTACAATTAAGGTAACAGTGCATAGTAAAACAACCATAAGATTCGTCGAGATAATACTGGAACTATAGTCAATAGTAATATCTTTATCATACAGCCCATAGTATACAGAAAATAAGATAGTTACTAAGTAAAGTACTAAAATTGGTAGAGTTTTTCTAAACATTTTGCCCCCTTCTATTTAAAGGCTTTCATTAATCCAAGAGATAGTAATCCCAGTCCACCATATGCCATAAGAGCAGGAAGCATCGAATGACTATTGCCTGCAATATTAATGAGTAACATTGGGGCAATTATTAGCGGAAAGTAGAAAATAAATAACATACTAACACTACGCATGCCGCTAGTTGCAAAGCTAGTCATCACACTTACCAGCGATATAGTAGGCATTACCATTAGTTTAAGCGCTACTGAATAAGCTATACCACTAATATCCATTTTGTAAAACATAAATCCTACTAAAAACTCAACTATTGCTATTGGCAGCATTATAGCAATAAAATGGTTGATAGATTTAAATAGAACAATAGTTTTATACTTAATTTTCATTGAAACTAGAAGGTCAATTGTGCCGTCTTTAATATCATCCGCTGCTATTTGATCAAGCGATAATAATAGAACCAACACCATACCAACTGTAAAGATACTCTGGGCTGATTTATGCAGGATATCCAGAGGAATACTAAACGAAAATATGATATGTATAATAATAAGGCATATGGTGTTTACAGCGATTTTGTATAGTAAGCGATTACAAGCTGCGTCTCGGATAAGCAATAACCAAAACTTATGCATTTTTGAAATCCCCCAAATTTACAGTTATAGCATTCTTAAGCTTTAAATCATTGTGGCTTGCTATAAATACTATACCGCCCTCTCCAGCCCTAACCTCAATTGCATGAAGCAGTCTTGCTTTTGATTCTTCATCTAAGTGAACTTCTGGCTCATCAAGCACCCAAATATCGCTATGAACAGCCAAAAGCCTAGCTAAAGCTACTTTTTTATTCCAACCCTCAGATAAATCTTCGCATTTTTCATCGATTACATCACCAAGCCCAAAATAGCCGACAGCCGCATCAAGCATTAGGTTGCAATCTGATAAAGCCGACCAAAAAGCTATGTTATTTCCAACAGTTTCACCAGGTTTTACAGCTATTTTATGACCAATATAATTTACACTTATCGGATAATCATAAAAGTCATGACCATTTACTAAAACATTGCCATTATTTGGCTTATTTATTCCTGCTATAGCCTTTAAAATACTGCTTTTACCAGAACCGTTCTTACCTACAAACTGAACAATCGTGCATTTACCAATACTGAAAGATAAACCTTTAAAAACAGGAATATCATTATATGAAATTTCAACATTATCAAAGGTAAGGATCATTTTGCCTCCTCAAGTGCTATAAACTTATAATGACCATCTGCAAACTCAAGATCATATTTTTCACCTTTATTTACCATAGATTTTAAAGTAACTAAGTTATCATTTTCATCTCTTAAAACTGTATAACCACGGTTTAAAACATTAGTATAACTATATGACTCAAGCATCTGATTGACGTTTTGCAGCTTTAGTTTTACCATATCAATATTCTTGCCAATACCAGCTTCATATCTTTTTATAATGGATTCAAATTGCTGCTGGTTAATTTTAATATTCTGCTCAAGTAGTTCTGGCGTAAGCCTGCATTTTAACTGAGTAAAACCAGCCTCAGATCTTTCTGTTGCCCTATTGATATAATTCTGCGATAAAAGTCCTAATTTCTCTAACTTCATATACTGATTAGCAATATAATCGTCAGGCTTTGGCAATTTATTTGCAAGCTGTTTAACTTGTGAATCAGCTCTTTCTGTAGCCCTTAAAATATAATTGTAAGATAGCGCACCTAAGTTCTGAACCTTTGTTATCTGATTTTCAATAAACTCATCTGGCTTAGGTATTTGAAGCACCAGATGACCAAGCTTTGAAGCAATCGAGTCAAATTTATTTAGCAATAATTGCTCAATATGGTTATAGAATTTTGATATATATACTTTCAATTCCTTTGCGTCAGGTGTGGCAAGTTCCGCAGCTGCTGTGGGCGTTGGCGCTCTTAAGTCAGCAGCATAATCAATTAAGGTAAAGTCTGTTTCATGCCCAATTGCTGATATTACAGGAATTTTCGATGCAAATACTGCCCTAACCAAAGCCTCATCATTGAAATACCATAAGTCTTCAAATGAACCGCCGCCACGTGCAATAATCAAGGTGTCTATCTCACTCATAGTATTTGCTTTATTTAATGCCTCAAGTACCTGACTTGCACATTTTTCGCCCTGAACCAGCACAGGGAATAAATATATAGTCACCGGGAATCTTTCTGTTATTCTATGCAAAATATCCTGAATAACTGCACCTGTTGGCGATGTAATTACACCTATTACTTTAGGAAATTTTGGAATAGGCTTTTTATGCTGAGCATCAAAAAGACCTTCTTTTTCTAAAGCTTTTTTAAGTGCCTCAAGCTTAGCCATAAGCGCACCGATACCAGCAAGCTCAGCTTTTTCAACGATCATCTGATATTTTGACTGCCCAGGAAAAGTAGTAATGGAGCCATAACAAACTATTTCCATTCCATCTTCAAGCTTAAGACCCATTGAGTCATACTTTCCGCGCCAAATTACAGCACTTATTACTGCATTGTCATCTTTAAGGCTAAAATAAGCATGACCTGAAGCCGCAACCTTTAGACCAGATACTTCACCTCTAATTTTTACATATGAGAAGTTTAGATCGATTGTCTTTTTAATAAGGCTTGAAATCTCACTTACAGTTAGCTCGGTTAAATTTTCCTTAGTTATCATAGATTTATAATTATTTACAATTTACTTACCTAGTTATAGCACCTGGGTAAAAAAACTCCACCTTAAATTTTAAACCCCAATATATTACAAAAACATTGACAATTGGTTAATAATGGGTTAATAATTTTGCAATTTTCGCGACAATTAAAACGGATTAAATATGCTTACATCTTTGACATCAATGACATTTCGTGCTGAAAGCAGCGATTTTTATAGCTTTATAATGAGACTAAAACAATATCATTATTTTAATATTGAAGATAAATTAGTTGCAATAGATGCTATTTCCGCATTATCAAAACCCCGTTATTGCTTTCCAGATACCACAATTCATCACTTGCAATCGATTGAAATGCTTGATGCTTATTCATATTTCACCAGTTTTTTTATAAAATCAAAAATCTATCCAGAGCAGCTAATTTCTACAATTGCAAATCATATTTTCTTAATACCAGATGAAAATTATAAGCTGAATATGTTAAGATACTATTGCGACCATATGAATTTGTATTCATTCAAAAGCTTAAACCGTCTTTATTTTGAACTTCAGAAACGTGGTCTTTATAAATATTCTTTATTTATTTTAAATAATTACTCACATGTTATACCTTATGATATGCATGAATATCAGAGAAAAATACATTTTGCTGTGCTAACAGATCCTGTGTACCAAATAATATCATCGGGTTTAATTGCCTCATTCATGATTACCAATGCAGGATTAAAGATAGATCTAAGTATCCCAGCAGATCATCTTTCGGATAATATTGATGTCAAAGTTAATAAAAAAATCACTGAAATTTTGAAGCTTGTAGCTCCTTTTGTAGCCACACCTTACCTATCTCATAAATATTCACATGATACAGCATTTATTGACCGCAAGGCAATTAAGCAATCAGAGCAGCTATTTATAAATTTTGCCATAAGAATTGCGAGTACTTTAGATCATATTTATATGGATCATATTAGAGCAATTCATACGCATTACCAAAATGCATTATTAATGTCGGCTACGCATGAATCAAAATCAGAATACATGGATAAGTACTACGCAGATCTTGAAAATCAACTAAAATCTTATAATTGCCATAGATTTGCTTATGAAGTAAACCTGCTGTTTTTTCAGCATATTCCCGCTATGAAACTTATACAAGATTGCTATCACTATGCCATTAGTACAAGTCAAACATATCAGTTCAAAGGCGTTCTAAAAACTATTTATGATTACTGTAAAGTCTATTACCCAGAAGATGCAGCTTATATTGGGCAAATCATCTATGCTTTAGAAAATTATATAGCTGACCATGGTATTTCAAATAAAGGTAATGTCATTAAAAGCAACGAATTTAGATATTTTGTTATTAAAACTAATAAGGTTACCGATGAAACAAGTAAAAAACCATATTCAGAAAACTATAAAAAAATCATAGAAAAATCTGAAAACCTTACTGAAGTTATCATACCTTATTATCTTAACTTAGTGTTTGAAAACAGCAGAGTTTGCTCTAATAAGCTGAGTGATAATTTTGAAATCGCTTCAAAAAAGATTGCTAACTATGTTACTATTCAGTCTATTCTCGGCAGTACGTTTGAAAAACACTGGGGCAACAGAATTACACCTAATTTTACATTTAATGATATTAAAAATATTTTTACTCCAGGGCTTAAATGGCGCTGGACTGATGGAGAATTTTATACGATATCACCTTTCTCTATGGGAGAACTTGCAGTATCTATCGTACTTCTTGATGATGCAGATGGAATAGGTTTTGGATTTAATAATACAGGTCTTCTGCTTAATCCAGCTACTAAAGAACTTGAATTTTGTAGAATTGACACAGGTTACCCTGCAAACGAACTAACTAAAAGCTTTGGACGAACAAATCCATTTACCGAAGGACTTGCATTAATATTTTGCCAAAGCGGCGAAACCTTTCTAAATGAAAACATACTAAAATTTAGCCCAAATTATAGATTTGGCGTACAATTATGTGTAAGCGGCATAACTTTTGAACGAACTATATTTCATAATCCAGAAAGGTTTGAAAGAGATACCGAATACAAAGGCAGACGCCATATTAACTTTATGCAGATAATTGAAAACATTCCTCCGTATTACATCCACTGCGCCTTAGCTAAATGGGTAGGTGTAGGTAAATATTTGCATAAATCAGCTCATAACTCGTTACTAGGTAAAATTGATGATTTGTTACAAGATTTACCACCAAACAAAAGAAATAAAGCTGCTCAGGACAAATTTAAAGTAGCTATAAGTAATATTGAGACAATCTTTAAAGACATTTATAGATATTATCATGGTTATTATAATAGCATACCCAATTACCCTGCATCTAAATTTAACATTAAAAAACTCGTTGTAAATACATCTTCTTATAGGGTTATTGAAGAACTTGAGAGCCTTAACAACCCTAAAAACCACCTGGTATATAACAATAAAGAAAATAAAAATACAATACCAATAACTTTTATTAACTATAATAAATAGTTACAGAAATAAAAAACTTTATTGGGAAAAAATTTTGACATAAAATTAATTTTTTCCCAAGCAAAATGCAAAAAATTGTTTTACAATTCATCTTATAGTAGATAAAAAAAACCGACTAAAAACTTGCAATCTTTTAACTCTAGACTTTTTTGTTTAAGAGATATTAGATTGCATGCCGATTTTCGGAAATATATACAATCTCAAAGGTAGAATTATTGTGGCAAAGTTAAAATTATTAAATTCACATATAATCCATGAACTTAAATCCTACGAAGCAAATCAAGTTATAGAAAACTTAACCTGCCTACGTGATATTTACGCTAAAAGCATAGGCATGATGGAATTTTTTACCCGCGAAAATTACATTTTAGCAGATTATCAAAAGATTTTGTTTTTACAAGATATGCTATATATAATGACAAATTTCAATAGCATATTCTCTCAGCAAGATATTGCCACTTTACTCAGCGAAAAAGAAACCTATATTGCGAGTTATTCTGCATTTTTAAATCTGACTTTAAAAGAATTAAAATTTACCGAAAACAAATCAGGTTTATGCAAACTTATTGCCATATACACATTCCTAACACCACCACTTTACGAAAACACAAATTTCACAAGAGACTTAGTATATGCAATTGAAATTAACAACTCTATTGAACTTTATTACGAGTTACTGAGGAATAACCTAATAGATCCAGCGTTATGTATGAATCATGCTCTACAAGAATGTATTACCGATGAAAACTGGAGAAATTTTTTGGAAGTTCATTCAACATTATTATTTCAACTTAAAAAAGACCCCATTTTTACAAAATTTACATCTAAAAACATTCCTGTTTTTATGATCCCTGCTTATGTTCAACATCAATCATTATTTGATATAATGATAAGCAAAAACCCCGATGAAGTTGCAGCAACTTATGTATCATCTTTAGCGGAAATTATAAATTGCCCAGTCGTAGTTAATTCTGGCACTTCACAAGATATTTATCTACACGAAGAACCTGGTCACCATGCCTTAAGCCAAATATTTTTTTGCACAAGGGTCATTAAGATCTATAGAGCAAACTATGCAAAAATGGTAGACTATTACAACATCTTAGCATATTTAATAAATAAGCTTAACCAGAGTAATCCCGAACAATTTAATATTGCACAGCAAGAGTTTCTTGCATTCATATATCAGTTATACGTTGCAGACCACGAAATTACCTACGAAACCCTGCTATTCGTCCTTCCATTTTATATTACACCCCAACTTTGCAATATATTAGAGGAATTGTCGCTATGCGCTTCTAAAATCGGGCTATCAATTGACTTCTTAAAAAATATAGCAGAGAAGTACAAAGATGATAAAGAAATACATAAATCTATTAACAACCAAATTTTCAGGCTTCAAAACTTTGCCAATTCAAAAAAATTTAAAGGACACGTACTTAAAACCCCATCTTATTTATCTGTTAGCATGCGTGCGCAAGCTAACAACATATTTGACCTGGATCAAAATTTATGCGAGGTAATCATCAATCTTTATACAAGGGGTTTATTTGGCAAAGCTAAGGTCACACAAGTAAAACTTCTCAAACATGGTTATCATTTGTTAGATAAAGAGGTAGACGATTTTATCCCACTTAACCATTTTTTTGAAAATCTTGAAGACTTAGCCAATATATGCTCCCATAGTGAGCAATATCGCTGGAAAGATGGTGTATTTTATCACTTAAGTATAAGATCATTAGCTGAAATTTTAATTTTCAACCTTATGACAGGCAATAAAAACATTGATTTTCTTAATGAATGCGGCTTTGTTTTAGATACAGTAAGAAAAGAACTTATTATGGTTCAGTTAGGCTATAACCTTGCAGCAAGTAAAATGTTTAAAAACGATCTTAGCCATTTAAATAACATAGATGATATGTTTATCACAAAAAACCATTACAGGTCTGTCACTTTCAATTTAAATAACAAATATACTGCCGATTTTTTGTCACCTTTTGGGACTTCGTTAGAAAAAATTAACCCAGATTATATCGCAGATGCCCTAAGCCGCTATGCAATAAGTTATAATATACCCAGAGAAACCCTATTTAACCGTTTTACAGAATCCGCTAAAAGCAATGGTATTCAATTTAATGTACATCATAAAGAGAAGATTAATGAATATTTTAGCTGGATGCATAAAATATTTGCAAAATGTAATACGAACTATAAATTTCTCAGAAGTAAAAATGAAATTACCTCTACCAAAGACTTAATAAGTGAAAGACTAAAAATAAAGAGAATATATAAAGATTTCCATGATTTTAACCCCGAACAAATTTCCGAATCAAATGGTAGGACAAATTTCCGCTTTTATTACAAAATATACAATAATCAAAGTGTTAAAAATACTGAAAGCCGAGACTTGACTTATTAACAATAATCCTGTATATTTCCTCAGATTTTAATTGTTTTTAAAGTAATCTGAAGATGAGTTTTGAAGTTCCTGCTAGTCATAAGTTTAATGCCGCGATTATTTTTAAATCAGGTGAAGTAATTTTCGGATCCGGATTTGGCTCTAAAGGTTTGAATTTTGGTGAAATTTGCTTTACTACAGGGATGACAGGGTATCAGGAAACCCTTACCGACCCATCATTTATGGATCAGATTGTTACTTTTACATTCCCACATATTGGAAACGTTGGCTGCAATAAAGACGATAATGACGGAATTGCTCCGATTGCTAAAGGCTTGATTCTACGTAATAAACCAACACCACCTTCAAATTTCCGCAGCGAAGAAAGCTTAGAAAGCTGGCTTATATCGCACAATATATTTGCTGTTTTCGGCGTAGATACTCGCGCTATAACCCGCAAAATTAGAAAAGAAGGCTCACAAATGGTGGCAATTGTCCATCAGGATAAACTTACATCAGAATATTTGAGCGAAGTTCATAAAGAACTGGTAAATGTACCTGAAATGACTGGAAAAGAACTAGCTTTAATCGCATCTGTTAAAGAGATTACAGAATGGTCTGAAGGTCTTTATGAAGGCGAAATAATTGCAGACATTAAAACAGATGCTACTATTGCAGTACTTGATTTTGGTGCAAAGTATAATATCTTGCGCTGCCTAAAGTCATATGGCGCAAAAGTTATTGTTTTTCCAGGAAATACAGATTTTGCTACAATAAAAAGCTATAACCCTAGCGGTATATTTTTATCAAATGGTCCTGGCGATCCTAAAGAAACATATGAAGTTATCAAACAAAACATGCAGGATATGCTAAACTCTGGTATTCCAGTGTTTGGTATTTGTCTTGGTCATCAGTTGCTTGGACTTGCTTTTGGCGGCTCTACTTACCACATGAAACAAGGACACAGAGGTGCAAACCATCCTGTTTTCAACTCACAGACTGGTAAAGTAGAAATCACAAGCCAAAACCATGGATTTGCCGTAGATAAAAATAGTTTACCAGCTAATATAGAAGTTACACATACATCATTATTTGATGGCTCAGTTGAAGGACTTGAGAAAAAAGATGGAAGCGTATTCTCGGTGCAATATCACCCTGAAGCATCCCCTGGTCCTCATGACAGCCATTATTTATTTACAAAGTTTATTGAATCAATAGAAGCGTATAAGAAAAATCATGCCTAAACGTAAGGATATAAAATCTATTTTAGTAATTGGTGCTGGTCCGATTGTTATCGGTCAGGCCTGCGAGTTTGACTATTCCGGAACACAGGCTTGTAAAGCCTTAAGGGAAGAAGGTTATAGAGTAATTTTAGTTAACTCTAACCCTGCAACAATTATGACAGACCCAGATGTTGCAGATGCTACTTATATTGAGCCAATTACACCTGAATACGTTGAAAAAATTATACAAAAAGAAAGACCAGACGCAATTCTTCCAACTGTAGGCGGACAGACTGCTCTTAACTGCGCGATGCTATTAGAGAAATATGGTATTTTAAGAAGATACGACGTTAAACTTATTGGCGCATCTACAGAAGCTATTGAAAAAGCTGAAAATCGCCAGATGTTTAAAGAAGCTATGGCAAAAATTGGCTTAGAATGCCCTAAGAACGTTGTAGTTCAATCTTTAGAAGCAGCATTAGAGTCCCTTTCTTATGTTGGACTTCCTGCGATTATCCGTCCATCATTTACACTTGGTGGTTCTGGTGGGGGTATTGCTTATACTGAAGACGACTATAAAAGAATTGTACTTAGTGGTCTTGAAGCATCTCCAACCAATGAGGTTCTTATTGATGAATCTATCATGGGCTGGAAAGAATACGAAATGGAAGTTGTTCGCGATAAAAACGACAACTGTATTATTATCTGTTCTATTGAAAATATTGACCCAATGGGCGTACATACTGGTGATAGTATTACCGTTGCCCCTGCCCTTACACTTACAGATAAAGAATACCAAAAAATGCGTAATGCATCCCTTGCTGTTCTTCGTGAAATTGGTGTCGATACAGGCGGATCAAACGTACAGTTTGCAGTGAATCCTGAAAATGGCCGAATGCTAGTTATTGAGATGAACCCTAGAGTTTCAAGATCATCAGCACTTGCATCAAAAGCAACAGGTTTCCCTATTGCAAAAGTTGCAGCAAAACTTGCAATCGGCTACACATTAGACGAAATTATGAATGACTGCACAGGAACGACTCCTGCGGCATTTGAGCCTGTAATTGACTATATTGTTACAAAAATCCCTAGATTTACTTTTGAAAAATTTGCATCATCTAAGCGTGAACTTTCAAGCTCTATGAAATCCGTTGGTGAATCAATGGCAATTGGCAGAAGTTTTGCAGAATCTTTACAAAAAGCTTTAAGATCACTTGAGTATGGCTATACAGGTCTTAACCCTATTGATGATTCAGGTGACATAGAAAGCTTAAAACATAAGCTTACCCAGCAATTACCTGAAAGATTATTATTAATTGGTGATGCTATCAGATATGGTATTTCTGAAGAAGAAATCGCAAAATTAAGTAAGTTTGACCCATGGTTTGTAAGGGAAATTGCTAAAATTGTTCATGCTGAGAAAAATATTGCAAAAACAGGTCTTACAAATGACCGAGAAACCCTCCTCGAATATAAGAAAATGGGCTTTTCTGACCAAAGAATCGCAGAAATTTGTGGCAAATCTGAAGATGAAGTTAGAAAACACAGACTTTCATTAAATATCAAGCCAGTATTTAAACGTATTGATACCTGCGCAGCTGAATTTGATTCAAATACAGCATATATGTATTCTACATATGAAGGAAACAGCGCAAGCTCAGCTGAATGCGAAGCTGACGTTAGCACTCGTAAAAAAGTAATAATACTTGGTAGTGGTCCAAACCGTATTGGTCAGGGCGTTGAGTTTGACTATGCGTGCGTGCATGCTGCTTATTCACTAAAAGACATTGATATCGAAAGCATTATGATCAATTGTAACCCTGAAACAGTATCAACTGACTATGATACATCAGACAGGCTTTATTTTGAGCCGATTACAGCTGAAACAGTAATGGATATTATTGATCTTGAGCAAGGTAAAGGCGATTTATTAGGCGTTAACCTTCAGTTTGGTGGTCAAACCCCGCTTAAACTTGCTAAAACATTTGAAAAATACAACATTCCAGTTATTGGAACATCGCCAAAATCTATTGATTTAGCTGAAGACAGAAAATTGTTCCAGGAATTATTACAAGATTTAGGCATTAGACAGCCTGCAAACTTCACATGCTCTTCTATTGAAGAAATTAAGTCTATTGCTGCTAAAATTGGTTACCCTATTGTAATCAGGCCATCATATGTTTTAGGTGGTCGTGCTATGCAGATTGCGGAAAATGATGCTGAACTTAATGAATATTTAGATCAATACGCATATTTACTTGAAGGCGGTCCATTATTACTTGATAGCTACCTTACAGATGCTATTGAAGTTGACGTTGACGCTATTTGCGACCTTGAAAAAGTATATGTCGCGGGTATCATGGAACACGTTGAAGAGGCAGGTATCCACTCTGGTGACTCTGCGTGCGTACTTCCGCCACATACACTTCCTGAATCAGTAGTAAATGAGATTATTGAGCATACTAAGAAACTGGCTATTGCCCTTAAAGTTTGTGGTCTTATGAATGTTCAATACGCTGTTAAAGATGGTGTAGTATATGTTCTTGAAGTTAACCCAAGATCAAGCCGTACAATTCCGTTTGTAGCAAAAGCTACCGGTGTGCCTGTGGCTAAGATCGCATCACAAATTATGGCTGGTAAGTCTTTAGAAGACTTCAAATTAAAAGGCGAAGTATTTAAATTACCGGGCAAATATACAGCTATTAAAGAACCTGTATTCCCATTTGCAAGATTTGACCATGCCGATATTATTTTAGGTCCTGAAATGAAGTCTACTGGCGAAGCTATGGGCATTGACGAAAACTTTGCACGTGCCTTTGCTAAAGCACATAAAGCATCAGGTGATGCTATGCCACTTATGGGTAAGGTATTTCTATCAGTTCGTGATTCAGATAAAGCAAAAATCATTGATATTGCAAGAGATTTAGAAGACATGGGTTATGAAATTTTATCAACCGTTGGTACATCAAAATTCCTTGAGCAACATGGAATTGCAACTACATTAGTTTATAAAATGAATGAAGGTAGCCCATCAATTACTGATCTTATAAATGAAAATCAGGTGGTTTTAGTGCTAAACACAACGCATGGCAAGCAAACAATTGCAGATAGTTTTAGTATACGCCGTAGCGCACTTATGCGTAAAGTTCCGTATGCTATTACAATTTCTGGCGCAAAAGCTATTGTTGAAGCCATGAAATATCTCAAGAAAGTGAGTTCAAACCTTGACGTTAAGTCAATTCAGCAATATACCTCTGGTAGATAAGAAAAACATATAATAATAAAGCGAGATTGTTATGGAAAGATTCCCTATTACGGCTACAGGCTACGAAAGAATGAATGAGGAACTTAAAAACCTTAAAACAGTAGAAAGACCAGATATTATTAAAGCTATTGCAGAAGCAAGGGCGCTTGGTGATCTTTCAGAGAATGCTGAATATCATGCAGCTCGTGAGAAACAAAGCTTTATTGAAGGCAGAATTATGGAGCTGGAAGATAAGATTGCAAGAGCTGAAGTTATCAATGTATCTTCTTTAAGCGGCACAGTTATTAAGTTTGGTGCAACTGTAAAAATAGTTAACGAAGATACAGACGAAGAAAAAACCTATCAAATTGTTGGTGAATATGAAGCTGATATTACTAAAAATCTTATATCAATTAGCTCACCTATTGCACGCGCTTTAATCGGTAAATCTGTTGGCAGCTCTGTTGAAATTTCAACACCTGGCGGCATGACATGGTACGAAGTTTTAGAAGTAAGTTTTAAATAGTCATTAAATTTATACAAAATAAAAAATTATCACGGTAAGAAATTATGAGCAAACAATCAGAAAAATTGATAGATTTTTTGCAGCTGCCTATTGCTAAATTTGAAAAAAAATGGAATAGCATTGAAAATGCTGAAGATTTATTCACAAAAGAACAATATGGTTTATTTCGTGGTGCGTGTATTTTACAAAATTTCGATGTTATTGAATTTTTCTGGAATAGATACCAAGCTCATCAAACATCTATGCTTACGGCTAAAGATTGCCGTGGCTTTATGTATTTAGTTAAAAAAGGACAATTTGGAATTGCCAGATGGTTATGGGATGCAGCATCTTATGAAGCAAAGGATAAGATTTTAGAAGCACTATATGGTCATGGTAAATCAGATGAAGGCTTTTTTGCTGCTAGCTGTGCAAATGTTAACCTTGCAGCAATAGATTTTATATTAGAATGCAATCAGTATAAAAATACAAATCTTAATAAAGTTTGGTTTGAATTCCAGGATCAGCTATTCACATTGATTAATTTATATCACGAACTAAAAAAAGACAAAAATATTAACTTTGGTGAATATGAAGATGCGGCAAGCTTTTTAGAAGCAATGTATCATCAGGGTAAGACAACTCAGGATAGCATGAGCGTACTTCAGCACTATAATTCATATGCTATTCGATTCAATTATAGGAATCATTTTGAAAAGGTTTCTTCTCCAGAAGTAGCTGACACAACCTTACGAAACAATCCTTACTATAAAGATTATAGTAGCTCTTATAACAAACCATATTATACTGAAAAATCTTATAAGGGGAACTACCTATAGTTAGGTTGATAAATAAGCTTTTCTTAAAAAAATATAAAGCCATACGTTACTGAATATGTAAAGTATGGTTTTTTTCATTATTTTAGAGCAAAATATAAAGTTACATTATTACTAACAATTGGTTAGTAAGCACTTGACTTGCATCGTTTTTTGCTATACTTTACAACACCTTAACAACCTAAAAGAGCAATTAATATGCAAGCAAAACACCCTATTTTTGACAAATCTTCAATGACAGCTGAACAACTTAAAGCTTGGGAAGAAATTAAAGCGTCTCAAGTTTTATTCAATCAAACAGGAAATCATTGTAATACAATGGCTAACTTATATAATAGCGGTCATAAGGAAGCAGCAATGGAATATTTTAATAATATTGCAGACGATGAAATGCGTTTCTCGATCATTTTACATATAACGGATAAACCATCATTTAGACCATTGTTTATCGACCTATGGAATTCGCTCAATAATGAGCAGCAATATAAAATTACGTCTTATCGAAATTTTCGTTTAGTACCAGTACGTTCTGAAAATAATCAGTTTGATGTATGTAAGATTATTTGGGATTCTGCAACTGATGAGCAAAAGCATGAAATATATAATGCTCAAACATTTAAGTATCTGACTAATGCATTGAAACATAGCAATATTGAAATGGTACAGTTACTTTGGAATTTTGCATCCGAAGAAAAAAGAAATGAAATCATTAATGATGAAGCGTTTATAAAGTTAACTCTTTGTAGCGCTCTTAAGTCTAAATCTTTGTTTGGTTTGAGCTTCATGTATAAATTGTGCAATAAATTTAAAGAAATGCAGGCATTTGAAACTCTTGTTGCACCATTACAAATTTGGTCACCTATAAACTATTCAAAATTGAAATTTGACCTCGACCCATGGGTTGAATTATACGATGAGTTAGCTGTTAAAATTGCTGTCTATAATGGCGAAAACCCAGTTTTGTGTGACACTACTGCAATTCTAATATCTTTAAAAAATAAAGGATTAAGTGCTAATGAAGCGAAACAAAAACTAGAAGGCTTTGAAGAATCCATTGCTTACGGTATTAAAGTTAAAGGCACACAAATTACAATTGACGAAATTAATAAATATAGTCAGGAACTTGCTGATAAAAACAAGCAATCTTCAGCTAGTGCTACGGAGTCAGTTCGCTCTCAAATTGATAGTGAAAGAGAAAACAACATCAACGTACCTGAAAACTCAAGAAAAGCGTAAATACTGAGAATAAGTCAGGGGTTTGAAACCCTGACTTATCACACAAAATTGACAAAATACCTTGTATGCTTCTTCTCACCTGTTTTTATAAACGCCCCCTTTTCTACCATATCATGTAAATCACGGGTGGCAGTTGCACGTGAAGCATCGGTAATGCTAATATAATTTTCAGCACTTAAGCCACCTGTAAAACCATCAATTCCTTCATTTAACACCCGTGTCAAAGCCTTAAGTTGCCTTTCATTAAGTAAATTTTTCACCCTGTCGTATAGCTTTGCTTTTTCAATAATAAAGTTTATTTTTTTCGCTGAATCTTCCTGAGCAGCAATAATAAGCTTTGCAAAATACTCAAGCCATGAACTAATTTCAAGCGACTGATTATTTTCCTCAAGCATTTTATAATAATCTTTCTTATTTTTAGTAATGCTTGTTGAAAGGGCTATAAGTAAAGGATAATTCGCTGCTTGCGCAAGCGCTTTGGTTGCTATTGCCCGCCCTATTCTCCCATTACCATCTTCAAATGGATGAATACATAAAAAGTACAAATGACTTATTGCCGCCCTTTGTAATGCTGGCAGTGGCTTTTTACCATGCGGCGATGTTTTATTAAACCACTTTATAAAAGCATCCATTTCCTTTTTAACTATTTTTGATGGTGGCGCTTCAAAATGCACTTTTGGGTTATGCATTGATCCCGATATCACCTGCATTGGGTCATCATGCGTACGATAACGTCCTATATCATGAATATCACGTCTACCATTTGTAAGCATTTTATGCCAATTAAATAGGGTTTCATGAGTTAGATTTTCTTGGTAATTATTATACAAATCTACCATCATTTCAGAAATACCACTTTCAGCTGCTGTAATTCTTCGGTTATCTGCCTCTAACCCAAAATTTCGCTTTAAAGATATCTGAATACTATCTCTATTGAGATATTCACCCTCGATTTCCGATGTTTTTACAGCTTCGTCGCTAATAAGCTCAATAGTTAAATTATCTCTATCACTGTCAGAAATATGCCTTACAGCCCCAATTGCAATACCTGCATGAATTAGAAAGTCTTTTTCATATTTTTCAATAACTTCTGGCTTAAATTTAAAATTAGCCCAGTCATCTTGTTGCCAGTTCCATGTTCGCATGAGTTATAAACCAATAATCTATTACTCATAATTATATCATTAATTGAGCAATACAGCAAGGCTTTATAAATCATAGATATAGTTTTTTATATCGCAGTTTACAACGATATCCTCGAGAGAATATATTTGAAACTTTAGTATTATTTGTGGATTGCCACAAAATGCTTTGCATTTTTCGCAATGACATACTTCTACTCTCTCACCATCGTGAGGACACGAAATTTTCCTTGGAGATATAAAATAATACAATTTATAAATATCATCAATTTTTAGTGGATCGCCATAGAAAATTCCATTTTCTTCAAGATTGCAGAAGTTCAGTGACGCAAAAGGATTCGCAATATACTTATCAAAAAATGGCTGACCGTAATGACCATAAAGAACGTTATGAACCTCTACAATTCTAATACTCAACAAGAATCACATAGTCTAGCTTTTTAAAATTTACAGCAGGAGTTACAAAATATTCGTTATTTTTTATTTTCGTTACGGTTCCAACCAAAAGCCCTGGTGGAAAAAGTTTACCATCGCCTGATGTGAAAACGAATTCACCAACCTCTATTTTAGTATCTTCTGACAGATATTTCATTTTTAGAATGCCATGATCATGTGTGCCTGATACTATTGCGCGTTCTCTTGTTTTTTCTGTAATAATTGGTATATGTGAATTCATATCATTAACTAACATTATTCTGGAATTTTTTTCCATAATGTCAATTACTCTGCCAACCAAACCATCCTGATTAATTACTGCCTGACCTTTTTTAATTTTATCTGCCTCTCCACCACTTACCATTATTGATGAAGAATAAGGCGTTGTCAGGTCGCCTAATACATAAGATGTTACAAACTCAATTTTTTTATCAGGAACTATATTCATTAGCTTCTTTAAAGCTATGTATTCCTGTTCCATATGACGGGTCATAAGGAAATATTTCTCTAAAACC
The DNA here is from genome assembly GCA_001897445.1 of Alphaproteobacteria bacterium 33-17. NCBI lineage: Bacteria > Pseudomonadati > Pseudomonadota > Alphaproteobacteria > Alphaproteobacteria bacterium 33-17. The sequence goes on from MKSX01000027.1 coordinate 203,026, forward strand.
CTTTTTTCTTCACGAAGTCTTTCGTTTTCTTGTTTAAGACTAACAAACTCACGAGCGTTGTCTATCATTTCATTTATTAAATGATAAAAGGCATTTTGCTTTTCCTGAACCACCATGAGCTTAGATAAAGTAAAATGCCTTATTGTGTTAGTATAAGCATAGTTATTAAAGTCAGATATTAATAGCACTACTGATAAAAACAGATAAATTAATATCTTGTTACTACGAATCAATAATGCAAAATCTGAAGCTATTGATAACATTTAAGCCTAATTAGTCTTGTTTAAATAATACATGCTGGAATTTCTTCATGTTCTCAAGTACCTTACCTGTACCGATCGCAACGCAAGATAACGGATCTTCAGCAATAAATACCGGAAGACCTGTAGCCTCACGAAGTACGTAATCTAGATTCTTAAGAAGAGATCCACCACCAGTAAGAACAATACCTTTATCAACGATATCTGACGAAAGTTCAGGCGGAGTACATTCTAAAGCAATTTTAACAGCCTCAACAATTTGACTAACTGGCTCTACTAAGCTTTCAGAAATTTGAAGTTCATTTAATTCAATTTCTTTTGGCACACCATTAATAAGATCACGCCCTTTAATTTCCATTGTTTTACCAATTCCATCAAATGGAGCGCAAGCAGCACCAATTGTTTTTTTGATTTTTTCAGCGCTTGATTCACCAATTAAAAGGTTATGATGTCTGCGAATATATGAAATGATTGCTTCATCCATTTTATCACCACCAACTCTTACCGACCTTGCATATACAATTCCGCCAAGTGAAAGTACTGCAACTTCAGTAGTACCACCACCAATATCAACAATCATAGAACCTGTAGGCTCGGTTACAGGAAGATCAGCACCAATTGCGGCTGCCATTGGTTCTTCTATAAGGAACACATCGCGCGCGCCTGCACTTTCTGCTGCATCCTGAATCGCTCTACGCTCTACTGGTGTTGAACCAGATGGTACGCATACTATAATAAGTGGTCCTGTAAAAGTTCTGCGGTTATGTACGGTTCTGATAAAGTGCTTAATCATTTCTTCAGCGCCTTTAAAATCCGCAATTACACCGTCTTTTAATGGGCGAATAGCTTCAATTTCAGAAGGAGTTCTACCTAACATCATTTTAGCCTGATGACCGAACGCATATGGTCTTGTAGTACCATTCTCTTTAAAAAGAGCAACCACTGAAGGCTCATTTAAGACCACCCCACGTCCCTTAACATAAACGAGAGTGTTTGCCGTACCTAAGTCAATTGCCATATCGCTAGACATAAAACCGAGAAGCTTACCGAACATTTTTTACCTTTTTGAACTTGTTATTTCCCTATATTTCAATATATTAGAAAAAAAACACTAATATAACAAGTTTAATTTTACGATTATGTACACTGTAATTGAATTTATTTCTGCAATAATACTAGGACTAGTTGAAGGACTAACGGAATTCCTACCTATTTCATCTACTGCTCACTTAATTTTTGTTCAAAAATTTATACCTATCTCAAGTGTTCCTAATGAATTATTTGATGTTGTTATTCAGCTAGGTAGCCTTGCAGCATTTGTAATAATTCGTAAAGATTTTTTATTTCAAAATGTTGTCGGCTTCTTTAAAAATCAAACTAACCATCGCAACTTTGGACTTTATATTATATTAGCAATGCTTCCAGCAATTATTATTGGCTTTGCATTATCTGATTTTATCGCTGAACTTAAAACTATTCCTGTAATTGGCACAAGTTTAATCATAGGCGGCATCATTTTAATAATGGTAGATAAATACAAACCTGATACTTCAAACGATGATATGTATAAACTTGGTTTTAAAAACGCCCTGGTAATAGGTATTATTCAGACAATTGCTTTTATACCAGGTGTTTCACGTTCTGGAAGCACAATATGCGCTGGCATTTTAACCAAACAATCCCGCAATGTTGCGGTTGAGTTTTCATTTATGTTAGGCTTAGCCACTATGATAGCCGCTTCAAGCTATAGTTTAATTAAATATATACATGCATTTAACAAAGAAACAGCACCTATTATTATTGCTGCGATGGTTAGTTCGTTTTTAAGTTCATTATTCACTGCAAATTTTTTAATAAACTTCCTCAAAGTGCGTGGACTTTATATATTTGGAGCATACAGAATTATTGTAGGGTTTATTTTCATTATCCTTCTTTAAGATTTTTCTTATGCTTTTACAATATACTGGATTACTAAATTCCTTAAGCGTATGTTTTATTACCATTCTCATGTATGATGGGTCTATATCTGCAAGTTCTGCTATAATATCAAAATCTTCTTTTTCTTCTCCGAATGCAAACTTTATAAGCGCATTTTTAGCTTTGCTTCGAGATCTTGCGGTTTCAGCGCATATAAAATTTTCTAAGTCCTGCGTCAAAACTTTTTGATACAATTTTCTAATTTTGATAATCTCTTTATTATAGTAGTTGTTAGTTGGCAATTCTCTTGCTGACATTTTGCAATACCCTTAAATTTATATTAATTATACATATACTCTTAATTATTAATTAACTATTAAAAAATTAATAATTTCCCTTCTTAGTTTGGTCATTATACATATATTTTTAATTTACGCAAGCATGGGTTGAAAATTTTATTTCTATATATATCAGAGAGTTATCTTTTCGTAAGAAAAAAATTTTATAAATCGCTATCAATTAACAGCTAATTTATAATAACGTTATTTACTTCACTTAAAACTTGAAAAAAACATGTAATATATAGTAACATATAAATATATATTAATTATGGTATCGGTATAATTATGCGCGTAGCTTATATAATGGCTTTGGTATTAGGTTTTTCTTCAGCAGCAAATGCAGCAAACTTAAATTTATTAGAGAAAGATGATTTTGATGAATACGGCATGCATTTTGAAGTTATTCAGGATCCATTTGAAAAATTAAACAGAGCTATATATAGCTTCAATAAAGGTTTGGATACAGTTGCTTTAGAACCAATATCAAAAGTTTATAAAAAAGTAGTACCAGATTTTGCAAAAAACAGAGTTAATGATTTCTTTGTAAATTTGAGTGAACCAGTATCTATGATAAATCATTTATTACAAGGTAACGGCGAAGGATTTTTCCAAAGTTTTTCAAGATTCTTAGTTAATTCTACATTAGGCTTACTTGGAACAATGGATATTGCAGGACTTAATGGTGTAAAGAAAATGAACACAGGCTTTGCTGATACAATGGCTAATGCCTGCATAACAAGCGGCTCATATGTAGTTCTTCCTATTTTAGGACCTTCATCTACACGCGATACTTTTGGTTTGGTTCTTGATAGCGTTTCTGATCCATTTAATTATATATTACATAAAGATGCTACACTTTCACTTAAAGGATTGCAAATCGTTCATAATCGTGATAAATATGCACAGTATTTGAAAGATATCAAGGACTTATCTTTTGATGAATACACAATGGTGAAAAGCACATATTCACAAAAACAACGTAAGCTAAAAAACTGTAAACCAGGTAAAAATAATGCTTAAATCTCTAAAATTATTTACTACAATTATCTTAAGTGCGAATCTTGCATTTGCTAACAGCGCCGATGATATTAATACAAGCAAAGACTTTATAACTAAATTAAGTGAAGATACAATATCGTTAATTCAAGACACAAAACTTGAAGAAAAAAAGAAATTTAATTTGCTTAAAGATAAATTCCTGGAAAACGTCGACATTAAATGGATTTCACGTTTCGTTTTAGGACCAAATTTCAGAGAATTAACATCTGCTCAGCAAGATGAATTTTCAAATCTTTACAGAGAATTCCTTGTTAATGCTTATGTTCCAAAATTCAAAGAGTTTAATCAGGATAAAATCCGCATTGAATCTGCATCGCAAATTGGCGAACACAGATATAAAGTTTCTACATTAATTGACAGAGTGAACAACCCTGATGTTAAAGTAGAATATATGATTAAACCAAGCCAAACTAAAGTTGGAAGCTTACAGATTTATGACATTGTAGCAGAAGATGTTAGCATGATCACAAATCATAGAACAGAATTTACATCAGTTATTGCCGAGAAAGGTTATGACGGTATGATTGCTCATCTTAAAAAGATGATTAATCAAGAAAAAAGAATGGACTAATTCCATATAATCAATAATAATAAAGCTTTTATTTCTTCAATTTCAGGACTGGCTTTTCTTTATCCCAGTAAAAAACAACCTGATCATTTACCCTTAATGGTTTTTTTTCTGTGATTCTTAAAGTATAATTTTGTGTGTCATCACAATAAACATTATACTCATAAGTTCCAGAACCCGCTTTATTGAAGTCATAAACATATCCACCTGTTCCACCTATTACAGCACCAGAAGCAGAACCTACCAACATTCCACTAACAACAAGAACTGGTATTGACTCAGCCCCCATTCCAAAAGTCATTGCTGTAAGCGCCATTCCGGTCATAGCACCTGCGGTAGCACCAAAAAAACCACCTACTAATGCTCCTGTTCCAGCTCCGACTGCAGTACCTTTCGATGGGCTATATTTCTTACCTTCAACATTCTCAACAGAAGAAACATAGCAATTTTTATGATGAGGAGGTAATTTTGTTTTACAACTTGATAACAAAATTGCAGCTATCAAAATAATTATTCTAATCATCAAATCTACCTTTATTTATTTTTGATAAAGCTATTGAACGCCTAACTCTTGCTTAACTTTATTAAAGTTATCATCAGACATTTCAACTACCTTTTCTCTATAAACTAAAGTTAATGGATTTAATAAGTCTGTAAAACCATGTACTTTAGACGTAACTCGGTGGGTTAAGCTTGACGAGTATGTACCAGATTGAGTCATGACTTGCTCATATTTATCTGACACATCGTTTTTATACTCAACAAAACCCCTTCCATTATAAGGATTAATTAAATCAGATATTATTCCGCCTACAAAACCTAATTTTTTCTCTATCCATCCACAAAATATAAAATGCTGATCTCTAACTCTTGTCATAGTATTGCCAATGCTTGTTTTAGTACTGTCTTTAATAGGAAGTTTGCAAATAATTTTTTCAAATGTAAATCTATAGATATCTGTTTTTGCTAAAAAACTACCAGCAACGTATGCAGATACGTATTTTGCCGCCATAAATATACTGCTGCGAGCTGCCGAACCTAATAATAATCCAAACACGTTAAAGCCAAGCACAGATAACCCCGCACCTAAAGCAAATCTAGATAATGATAATAATGTACCTTTAGAGAAGAACCCTTTTTGACTAACATTTCTAATTTTTGCATGTTTAGCGTAAGATGCTGCAAATTTTTCGTGATTTTCATCGTTAAATTGTAGTTTTGCCATAATATTTCCCATTATTTATTATTAAACAAGCAAATTATACAATATATTAACGACTTGTCAATGATTAATTAACTTAAAATTAATAAATTAACCAGCGTTTACTAAATTCTGCACTGAGCCATAATTAAATAATTCTAGCAAAAATCTTGTTTTTTCAGGGAGTTCCTTAACGCCTATCGCTATCAAGTGATCAGCCTCCTGATTCGCAAGTTCCAGAAGCTCTTTGTCGTTAGGAAATAATGCATATTTAAAAAATAAGCCACCGCTTTGGCGCGTACCAAGCACCTCACCGCCACCACGCAGCTCTAAATCTTGCTCAGCTAAACAAAAACCATCCTGACTATCACGCATAGCATTAAGGCGCTTCATACCCACAGCGCTTACTTGCTTAGAATATAGCAAAATGCAATAAGATTCCAAATGGCTTCGTCCTACGCGCCCCCTAAGCTGATGAAGCTGCGCAAGACCAAAACGTTCGGCATTTTCAATTACTATGCATGTTGCTGTTGGAACATTAACGCCAACCTCAACAACAGTAGTTGATACCAAAATATTAATATCTGAGCTAAAAGCAAAACGCTCCATAATCTCGTTTTTTTCCTGATTTTTCATCTGTCCATGCAGCATTGCAACCTGAGATCCATACATTTTTTGCAGATCAAGGAATCTATCATTTACAGAAATAGCATCTATATTTTCAGATTCTTCAACAAGAGTGCAAATCCAGTATATTTTCTCGCCTTTATCTATAAATTTTTGAAGAGATCTTTTAAGTTCCTCAAGCTTTGCAAAATTTACACATTTTGTATCGATTGGCTTTCTACCTTCTGGCTTAATATCATTAATGGAAACGTCAATGTCACCATAATTTGCAAGCATAAGCGTACGCGGAATTGGGGTTGCCGTCATAAGTAATACATCGGTTGCCTGCCCTTTTTCAGCAAGCATTAGCCTTTGTTTTACGCCAAATCTGTGTTGCTCATCAATAACTGCAAGCTTAAGGTTGTGAAATTTAATATTATCCTGAATAAGGGAATGCGTACCAACTATTATATCAAGCTCACCATTTTCACATTTTTGGATATTTTCTTGCTTTAATTTAGATGGCATCGCGTTTTTCAGCATGCCAACCCTTAATCCAAAAGGCTCCAGCATCTCGCTTATACCATAATAATGCTGCTGAGCTAATATATCTGTAGGAGCCATAATAACACTCTGCCCGCCTTCAGAGATCGCGGCAAGCATAGAAATAACGGCTATAATGGTTTTTCCACTACCAACATCACCCTGCACTAAACGCATCATAGTTTTATCTGACTTTAAATCATGAAAAATTTCGCGCAAAACCTTTTGCTGGCTCTCAGTTAAGGTAAATTTAAGGCTGGCTACAAGCTTTTTGATATTATCGTTATTTATATGTAGTGGCTGCTTTATTGCTTTTTGCTCAACCTCACGTGAGTGCTTTAACATAATGGTATGAGCCAGCAGCTCATCCATAGCTAGGCGTCTTATTGCATTGTCATAATCTTCTCTTGAGCAAGGAACCTGGTAGTGCATTTTTTGCAGCGCTTCTTTAAAGCTTGAAAAGTTAAAATGCCTGATAAATCTGGCTGGTAGCCACTCAAGTTCATCCTCTACATGAAGTATACAGCGGTCAATTAAGCTACTGATAATCTTAGAATTAATACCATATGTAAGCGGATATTTTGCTTCCACTTTTCTAATTATATTTAGCTCTTTAGAAGTATAAAAATCAGGATGCACCAGCTGCATTTTATTCATAAAGAATGTAATTTTACCTACGAAAGTATATGACTCGCCAATTTTAACCTTTGGTAAAATATGATATGGCACGAAATTGAAGAACACTACATCTAGTGGCTTATCAAGCACTTCGCATTCTATAGTAATTCTGTGTTTATGATTTCGTGGTAAATTTTTATATGGCGGAACTTTAATAACTTTAGCTTCTATAATATATGTAATGCTGGGATCTATGCTTTGAAGCGAGTCTAAATGCTGTTTGTGTTCCGCACCGAACGGTCTGTGCATTAATAAATCTTTAATAGTGTATATACCAAGGCGATGAAATGCCTCTTCTAATTTTTCGCCTACGCCTTTTAATATTCCAACTGGTTTAAATAAGTAATTATCAAGCATTTTAAACAGGCTGTGGTGAGTGGTGATATGCACCTCTAAAGTAAATAAGTGGGTTCTTTTTATCAGCTTTTGCAACGTCTAAATGGATTACCTTACCTATAATAATGTAATGATCACCTGCTTCATAATCAGTAAATTTTTCGCATTCCATAAATGAAAGATTCGGAAGTATTATTGGCGAACCTGTTGCCCCTAATACGTAATTTATGCCATCCCATTTATCAGGATTGCTAGATGAAAAACTTTTAGCAATATTATGCTGAGAGTAATCAAGAATAGTTACAGCAAACGAATCGCTTTCTAAAAAAGCACCCAAAGAACGTGAAGATTTATTAAGGCAAAAAAGCACTAATGGCGGCTTAAGTGAAACAGAAGTAAAAGAATTAACAGTTAAGGCATAAAGCTCACCGTTAGAATCTGAGGTAGAAACCACTGTAATTCCAGTAGAATAATGGCTTAAGCATTCTTTAAAGTCTTTTTCTGAAAAATTCCCACCTAACACGCTTTCCTCTATATAGTAATGGTTTTCACCTGTATTATATAAGGATATCTGCATATTTTGCAATACATTAATAATGTTTGAAACTAGCATTTAAATAATTTTTAGAAAAATTACAAATAAGTGCTTGACTAGTTTAGAAAAGATGTATATAAAACTCCCTTGTGATTCAGATACAAATCACATCCTTTTAGGGGGCGATTAGCTCAGTTGGTAGAGCGTTACGTTTACACCGTAATGGTCGGCGGTTCGAGTCCGTCATCGCCCACCAATATTTCCATACACAAACTATTAGTTATATTACTAGATTGCCACAAAATGCAAGGCATTTTTCGCAATGACAACAGGGTGTTACAGCCAGGTCATTGCAAGCAAAATGTAATTCTGCGCGGCAATCTATGAGATAATGCCAGAGTTTTACTAAATTCCCACGATGGTAGCTACGCACTTCTCGGAATGACATAGCTGTCTACTTTGGAATTTCTTGTCCGCCCTTTGGCTTGCTTCCACCCGGTAAAGTAGGGGCAACAGGCTCTATAGATGGATTATTCTTTGCCTTTTGCTCAACAAACAATTTGTGTTCCATTAATGCATTTGAAGAAGATTTAAACTTATCCATATCTTCCTTAGATAAAGATTTTACAGGAGGAGCTGGTGGTGGAACTGGTATTTCTCCTGCAGATGCAGCCGCTGGAGCTCTTAATGGTGGTGGTGGTGGAGCGGGAGGTGCTGGAGGCGCAGCGGGTTCTAGAGCTGGGTCATTTAGCGGAAGGTTATCGCCAACTTCCTGATCCCTAGTTTGCCCACGACCAGGTTCTTGTCCTCTACCTTTAATGCCAGCTATATCTGGAATTATCTCTTCACCTTCGAAATCAATTTTATTTTTACGACCATATTTTATACCAATATCTACTGCTGCAAATATCAGAGTAACACAAGCTAGCGCAATACCCGCAGGTGGGAAAACAAAAACTGCCGCTACCGCAAATGCACATAATAAACCATATATAGTTGTTCTGTCAGCAGGTGTGAGCCAATCCTTTCTGTATTTAGCAGTACCTTTCGCTGTATCAAAACCTTGAGCCTCACCTAAATTCTGTACACCCAGCTCTTGTGCATCACCAAGACCTGCAGGGTCTGGCGCGGGTGGAGTTGCACCTTGCGCTGCTGCTGGAGCGTTACTTAAGTCGCGCTCTTTAAAACCCAGCTCAGACATTCTATTTGAGATCTGACCTTTAAAATCCTCTAATTTATCAACAAGAGGCTTTACAATTCCTGCATCTATTGATTTGTGATTTTTCAAATAATCTAAATGACTATTGATTAAGTTATATGAGTTTTCAAAGCCCTGCTTTACTATATCATCAACATTATAATTTATTACTTCAAAAGGATTTTTAGGATTATCTAATGTTAATGTAGTACCTGCGCGTTCTTCACGTAGAATTTCATTAACATTTAACGCCTGTTTTTCAGTCAATATGTGATGATTAACAATATCTTCCATTTCTTTGTAATTAAGACTTAAATGGGTTTTATCATTATCTATATTTTCAAGTTTATTAGTATCATAGAACTTGTTTCCAGATTCGCCGTAACACAAAGACATTAGCTCAGCAACTTTAGCAGCATTAGCTCTATCCGTTAAATTAGCACCCTTCAGACTCTTTTCTAAAGAATCTAAATTTTGCATCCTGTTATCAAATAAAGCAAGCAGGTTAATAGCATCTTTCATAAATACACACCCAAAATTAAAACATCGTTAACATATATACTAACATATAAAAAAACAATTTTAAATACTTGAATTCTATCCAAATAATATTTATCGCAGTTTTTCCTTTTATTTTAGGAACTTAGCGATATTTTTAACAAAGATTATTTACGATCTGGCACTGATTTCTCAGTCTCAGTAACCACTTTACCAGGTTTATGACCCACTCCTGTTTCAACACTAGCTTTATGCTTAGATGCAATACCATCAGCCATGCCTTTCACAGTATCCTTGTCATGCTCTGGCAATGAATCAATTACGCTAGTTGAGCGACTTTTTGCATGCCCCTTATCAACCGATGGCGCTGACTCATCTGCTGGTGTCATAGCCGCATTTTTAGCCTCTTCTTTAGCTGCTTTCTTTTTATTTTGTCGAGTTTTTACACCGTCTGCAATTCCCAGACCTACCCCTACCGCTACAACTACTATAGCCAAAGGCCATGCAAAAAGAGCTGTAAGAACAGCCATTGCTGCCATAGCACCATATACTTTGCCTCTGTTAGATGATTTAAACAAACCATCCTTAGGCTTTTTATCTTTACCCTTTTTGCCACTAGTATCTTGTGACTTATCAGCTTTGGAATCTTTATCAGCTTCTTTTGGTGCTTTATCTTTTTTTGAATCTTTTGCCAAATCTTCCTTTTTGTCTTCTTCTTTATCAACCTTTGCTTCCTTAGGTTTTTTAGCTGAAGTCTCTTTTGGCTTAGCAACTTCTGGCTCAGGCTTTTCCTTGACCTCTTCAGCTTCTTTAGCTACAGGCTTTTCGACTGCAACTTCTGGTGCTTTGGGTATTTCTCTATCTGACTTATCTTTAGCTTCATTACTCTTTGTTACTGAATTCTCAAGCGTATAATCTATTGCAACACCAATTTTCTTTGAAAGCTCTGATACTTCAGCAGCGTCAAGACCACTAGCACCCTCCAGAGCCTTACTGTGATTTCGCAGTCTTTGTATGCTACCATATTGTCTTGCCGCAATTAACTGCGTAGTGTTTAACTCACTTCCATCAACAATAATCTTTTTGTCTTTAATAAGTTTATCTAATTCAATTGAGGCTGATTCAAGGTTAATATCTTGTGATATATGCTCAAGTCTTTCTGAGAAAGCAGGGGTGGACAATTTTTTTGCCATATCACCAGTCATTTTTTCCATTCCGCGATAATAAGTAGAGATATTTGTCCCGCCAGCAATTCTGGTTGTTGAATAAAATTGAGCAATATTTTGAGCAAGTTCAGGTGAAAGCTCGCCAGAACCTGCATTTTTAACTTCTTTAATTAAAGCTTCTGCAGTTTTAATTCTTGAACTTTGGTTTTGCTTAATACGGGAGTCAAGTTTTTTAACAAATCCGTTATCAACTTTAGCTGCTATGGGCTTTTTATCTTCGGGCATCTTTAAGTCTGGTTTTTTTACCTCGGCTACTTCTGGATTTGTAGCTTGCTCAGCATTAGACTTTTCAACCTCAACAGCAGAAATTGTTGGAGCATTAACAACTTGTGCAGCAGATGATAAATTTTGCTGACCAGTATTTTTAGTTTGAGAAGAAATTTTTTCTGTATTATCAGAGATTCTGTTTTTAATAGCTTCTAACTTTTCAATGAGTTTCTCTGAAACAGATTTATCTAGCAACGTGGTGTTTTTTAGATATTCCAAGTTTTTATCAATAAAGCTTTGTGAATTAGCTAAGCTGTTACTTACCATTAACTTCACTGAAATGCTAGCATTTTCATTAGGTTTATTAGGATCAAATACTACAAAACTGTCATTAATATGACCGTTAATAAGCATTTCATTGTTCATTAACGCTTTATTTTCGGCTATTATATGATAATTTATAATTTCAGTGAGTTCAGTACTATCTATACCTGGATTTTTATCAATTATACTTTTTAAATCGTTATTTTTAAAATAATCCATTGCTGGATCTCCATGACATTTGATCATGAGATCAACGAAACCAGCCATAAAATTTTGATCCTGAGTATCGATATTTTCAATATATGTTCTTAACTGACCTAAGTTTGCATCCCTATTATTAAACAGTGTATTTTTATCGATATTAGATTTCATGTTAGTACCTATATTAAAAATAAATTAATATTTATACTAACATATAAAAAGGCGATTTTAAATACTTGAATTTTGCATAAATTTTATTTATTGTAATTTTTGTCATAATTACAGTAGGTTATATGGAGTTATTTTTTAATTTAATACACAATATTTTATCATTTATAGTAATACTTACTATAATAGTTTTTGTTCATGAATATGGTCATTATAAAGCTGCTTTAATAGTTGGCGTTAGGGTAAAGGCATTCGCAATTGGCATGGGCAAAGAGATTTTCGGCTGGTTTAATAAAAACGGCACAAGATTCAAGTTTTGCATTTTACCTATTGGCGGATACGTAAGTTTATTTGGTCAAAATGAATTTCTATCAGAATCAAAATATAATGCCCGAAATTTAAGTGAAGTAGAAAAAAGCTACGCCTTTGATTTCAAATCAATTCCAGAACGTATATTTATCGTATTTTCAGGACCTTTTGCAAACTTTGTATTAGGGTTTGTTTTGCTATTTTTAATCCATATAATTTATGGATATACATATTTTCCTGCGCAAATTGGTAACGTTGTTGATAAATACCCTGCAAAAACAGCAGGACTTAAAGCAGGTGATATTATACTTGAAGTAAATGATGAAGTAGTGAAAAACTTTTCAGATATTCAAAATCATATTTTTCTAACCCCTGAAGGTGATACCGTTAAGCTCAAAATTGAGCGTAATAATAAGGAAAGAATAATTGAAGTTAAGCCAAAATTTGACGAAATAACCGACGTTGCTGGTTATAAAGTTAAAATCCCAAAGCTTGGCATTATTAACAGCAGCCCACAAAAACGTAAGCTATCAATTGTTGAAAATTTACAAAAAAGCGCACATGAAATTGTAAATATGATTACCTCAACATATAAAGGCTTAAGCCAGATTTTACTTGGTGATAGAAGCCCTAAGGAAATTGGCGGGGTTATTAAAATCGCAGAATATTCAGGAAAATCCACACAAGCAGGTTTTGAAAGATTTTTATTATTTATAGTAGCACTTTCGGTTAACTTAGGATTTGTAAACTTACTTCCAATCCCTGGTCTTGATGGCGGATATATTGCGTTATATTTAATAGAGTCGGTAGTAGGGAAAAACATTTCAGAAGCAATAAGTGGCTATGCCTTAAAAGTTGGTGTTGCTATTATTATAAGTTTGTTTATATTTACAACATATAACGATATTTTAGGATTAATAACGAAATTGTTATGATTAAACGCACCATTATTTTATTATCTTTACTCAGCACATCTGCAAACTGTTACGCAAGCGTAATTGTTAAGGGTAACAAGCGGGTTGACGCTGATACTATTCTAGTTCATGGCGGCATTAATGTTGCTAACAGGAATGCTAAACTTGATGAAAGTCAAATTGATATTGCAATTAAAAAGCTATATGAAACTGGTCTTTTTAAGAAAATTTCGGCAAGCAATTCTGCAAATGATACAATCATCAATGTTGAAGAAAATCCAATGATTCATACCCTTGTTATTGAGGGTAATCGCAGGATTAAAAACGAAGAGATTTTGCCTGAACTTATTCTTAGTGAACGCTCTATATACAATATTCTTAAAGTACAAAAAGATGTTGAAACTATCCAGCGTTTATATCAAAAGACAAGCCGTTACGCAGTAAAAGTTCATCCGAAAATTATTGAACTTCCTGGTAATAAAGTGAATTTAGTTTACGAAATTACAGAAGGCGGAAGAACTTTAATTGGTAATATACATTTTGTAGGCAACAGTGTTGTTAGCAATGGTAAACTTAAAGATGTCATAAACTCTAAGGAAGATGCCCTCTTCCGTTTTTTCAGTACAGGTCCAAGCTTTGATATTGATAAAGTAAATTACGATAAAGAACTGATCACCAGATTCTATCAATCCAGAGGCTACGCCGATGTTGAAATAAAAACTCCGGTAGTAGAACTTGATTCTAACCAAAACTGCTTTGATGTAACGTTTATCATCAACGAAGGTAAGCAATATAAATTTGGCGATATATCGATTGAAAGTGAAATTGAAGCTGTTAATGCTGAGAACCTCAAAAAATTTGCAAAAGTTAGAAAAGGCTCCACTTTTGACAATACTGAAATTGAAGATATAACTCAAAAAATTACTGATTACTTAGGGGATCAGGGCTTTGCCTTTGTTGACGTTGAGCCAGAGATGGATAAAACAGAAGACACCATTAATATAAAATTGATCATTAGAAATGCACCTAAATATTACGTAAATAAAATTAATATTAAAGGCAACCTTCGCACTTATGATAAAGTTATAAGACGTGAAATGAAGGTGACAGAAGGTGATGCATTTAAAGCTTCAGAAATTACTGCTGCTGAACAAAAAATTAAAGACCTAGATTTCTTTGAAACAGTTGAAGTTGATATTAAACCACTTGAAAGATCGGAAGATAAAGTAGACATTGATGTTGAAGTAAAAGAAAAATCAACAGGTTCTATGAACTTTGCTGTTGGTATATCTGACTTACAGGGTGCGGTTGCTAAAATTGTTTATAGTGAAAGTAACTTCACGGGTCGCGGTCAAAAAATCAGACTTTCAGCTACTAAAACTAAGCGTGATACTGATTTCGAGCTTAATTTTACAGAGCCATACTTTTTAGATTATGACTTATCAACTGGGTTTGATGCCGACAACTTATTTAAAGATAAAAGCAAAGAACGTAGTTTCACAAGCCATACCAGAAGCTTTAGCCTAAGAGCTGGATATGACTTAACAGATCATTTATCGCATGCTTTATATTACAAAATACGTAAAGAGAAAATTGGTGACCTTGATAATAATGCGTCTATTTTATTACGTGAGCAACAAGGTGATAATACATTATCTGTAATCGGTCATGGATTTAACTTTAATACATTAGATAGTAAAGTTTACCCTACTAAAGGCTTAAATATATCTTTATCACAGGATCTTGCGGGGCTTGGTGGCTCTACTGCATTTATGCGACATGAATTTAAATCTTCTGCATATGTTCCAGTTTACAAAGAGGACGTAGTTTTACAACTTACAGCAAGTGCAGGTCAGGTAAACTCCATCAGAGACAAAAAGATTCTTGCAACAGAAAGATACTTCTTAGGTGGCGACACAGTTAGAGGCTTCAAAGATTATGGCTTTGGTCCAAGAGATAAAACTACAGGAGAAGCACTTGGTGGTAATGCATTCTATAGTGCTAAAGCCCAGCTTTCTTTCCCTATCGGTCTTCCAAAAGAGCTTGATGTTAAAGGCTTAGTATTCTCTGACTTTGGTTCACTTTATAAACTTGATTATAAAAATTATGCATTTGGTACAAGAAGCTCTGTTAACGACACTAACCGCCTTAGAGCATCGTTTGGTACAGGTTTAATATGGAATTCACCAGCAGGTGCTATTTCTGTAAGCCTTGCAAATCCGTTTAAGAAAGAACACTTTGATAAAGAAAGAAAGTTCAGATTCTCAATTTTATCTGAGTTTTAATTATATTTATACTACTATGCGGGATCAATTGCCATATGGTAGTATAGTTAGAATTCAATGTGGCGCTTATATTTAGACAATGCCAAGCATTGTTATGTAATTTTTTATATGGCGAAAAACAATAAAAATTCTTCCGCATAATTTTTTTAAACTTGTAGTCCTTTCTTTTGATAATATTTAAGAAAATAATCTAAATTTTCATACCTATATAGAAATTTAGTTGCTTTTATAAATATAGCACCAGAGTATTTTCTGCCTTCAGACACACTTTAATACACAACAAAGTTTATGCTTAAAATCAATTAGGTTGAATTTTCACAGAAATAATGAGAACATGTAGCAAAATTTATATTTTTTATTTTATTAAGGTGCAAGAAGCAACTAATGACACGTAGTAAAACCTACATGAGTGAGGAAGCAACGCCGCACATAATTACAAATTACGAATCTATAATATAGTCTTTTAATTTTATAATGTGAGTTTAGATAAAATTATTTTATCAATGACAATCTTTTATGCATTTCTATAATGCCTTCAACCACTTTAGGATCTGCAAGAGTTGAAGTATCACCTATTTGACTATATTCACCTTCAGCAATTTTCCGCAATATTCTGCGCATAATTTTGCCTGACCTTGTCTTAGGAAGATCTGCACATATTAAAATAATATCAGGCGTTATTATAGCACCTAATATTTTGCGCACCCATGCTTTAAGCTGATTGCCTAAATTCTCATCAGCTTCAAAACCTTGTTTTAAAACCACATAGCAAAATATGCCCTGCCCCTTAATTTCATGTGGGTATCCTACTACAGCCGATTCTGCGACCTTTGCGTGGGTTATAAATGCACTTTCGACTTCAGCTGTACCAATTCTATGACCTGAAACGTTTATAACATCGTCAACCCTACCTGTTATCCAGTAATATCCATCTGCGTCACGTTTAGCGCCATCACCAGAAAAATACGTATTTTTAAATGATGCAAAATATGTAGTATAAAAGCGATTATGATCGCCTAAAATTGTTCTTGCCTGACCCGGCCATGAATTTTTAATGCAAAGATTACCCTCGCCGCTTCCGATAACCTCTTTTCCTTCGTTATCAAATAACACTGGCTCAACACCAAAAAATGGTTTGGTTGCAGAACCTGGTTTTAAATCTCTTGCTCCAATTAACGGTGTAATCAGAATACCACCTGTTTCAGTTTGCCACCACGTATCTACTATTGGGCAACGTGAATTACCTGCTACTTTATATAACCATAGCCATGCCTCGGGGTTAATAGGTTCGCCAACGGAACCCAGCACTCTTAAAGTATTACGTGAGGTTTTTTTAACAAAATCATCACCCTCTTTCATAAGGCTTCTAACTAATGTTGGGGCGGTATATAAAATTGATACTTTATATTTATCAACTATTTGCCAAATTCTTGAATAATCAGGATAAGATGGAACACCCTCAAATACAACTGAAGTCGCAGCGTTTGTAAGTGGACCATAAACCACGTATGAATGCCCTGTTATCCAGCCGATATCTGCTGTTGACCAGTATACGTCTTCATGTTTATAGTCGAATATATATTTATGAGTCATCGCCGCATAAACTAGATAGCCACCTGTAGTATGAACTATTCCTTTTGGCTTATTGGTTGATCCTGATGTATACAGAATAAATAGCTGATCCTCAGCATTCATATGTTCAGGGTCACAATTTGCATTGCTATCAACCTGAATGCTTTCCATTAGAATATCTTTGGAACCTAGCTTAATTTCAACTTCAGAATTTTTAAATACTAAAACCTTTTCTATTTGCGTATCTTTTATAGCTTCATCAACGCTGGCTTTAAGCTGCACTTTTTTACCAGCTCTATGTGATACATCTGAAGTTATAATATATTTTGCCTTAGTATCTAAAATACGGTCTTTAAGAGCATTGGGAGAAAACCCTGCGAATACCACAGAAATTACCGCTCCAATCCTTGCACATGCAAGCATTGTATATATCGCATCTAAAGTCATTGGCATGTATATAACAACTATATCGCCTTTTTTCACTCCAACAGCCTTTAATTTAAGAGCTACTTCTACAACAGACTTGTATAAGTCATTATAAGTTATTGACTTTGACTTACTGCCATCATCGCTTTCAAAATAATATGCAATTTTATTGCCATGCTTGTTTAAATGACGATCAACGCAATTATAACAAACGTTTAAAGTACCATCTTCAAACCATTTTATGTGTAGGTCATTTTCACTGAAATTTGCATCGCTAATTTTTGTTGGTTTTTTATACCAAGATACAATATCAGATGCATTTGCCCAGAATTTTTCAGGGTTTTCCACCGATTCTTTATACATTTCGTCATAAAGTTTGCGGCTTATATGTGCTTTTTGTTCAATATCAGAATTTACATGAAAAATCTCAGTCATAACTGTACCATATAGTAATTGCAGTTGGATTGTAGTTTAGGAATAACGAACGATGTGTAGTTATTCCTATATGAGTGAGGAAATGACGCATATTACGATTCAAATCCAATTACTAAAACTATGCCAAAGCTGCTTTTCTACGATCTTCTAGGTAATATATGGCAATCATCGATATTACAGAGAATGTCATAATATAGAATGCTAATGACTCTTTTACACCAGTATATTCAATTAAATATGTTGCAACCATTGGAACAGTTCCGCCAAATAAAGCTGCGGAAATATTATATGATAGTGCAACGCCTGTGTATCTTACGCTTGTAGGAAAAAGTTCCACTAAAATTGTAGGAATTGGTGACATATAAAGCGATACTAATAAACCGAATACCAGCTGCCCTAAGAATGCAGGAAAGAAGTCTGCGCTTTGTAGTAAAATAAAGCATGGATATGATAAAAACAAGAATCCAAGCGCGCCCATTCTAATTACAGTTTTTCTGCCAATCACATCTGATAAATGCCCCACTACTGGAATAAACGCAGTAGCAATTAGCATAGTGACAGTATTGATAACAGATGCCTGTTCAATTGGCTTGTGTGCAACTGATGTCATGAAATTCTTCATGAAGCTAACAAAAGTGTAGAAAGGCACAGTTACAGTTAAATATAAGCAAATAGCAGTAATTAACTGATTTGGATATTCCTTTAATACTTTTCTTGTTGGAGCTTTTGCAATCTCACCATTATTTTTAGCATTTTCGTATTTAGGGCTTTCATGTAAGTTTGATCTAATATAAAGACCAATGAAACCAATTACTAAACCAATAGCAAATGGAATTCTCCATCCCCAGCTATTAAATGCTTCAGGTGACATTGCGTTTGCAAACATTGCAGCAACAGCAGATCCAACTAAAATACCAAGATTCATACTAAACATTGCAGTACTTCCTGCTAAGCCTCTTCTGTGGTCAGGTGCATGCTCAACAACAAACGCAATAGATCCACTAAACTCACCACCAAGTGATAGCCCTTGTAAAAGCCTGATAACTACTAAGCAAATAGGCGCAATTATGCCTATTTCAGCATAACTTGGAAGAATTGCAATACATGCTGTAGGAATTGCCATTGTCAAAATCGAAATTGATAAAGCAAGTCTTCTGCCGTATTTATCACCAATATACCCAAATAAAATAGCACCAAGTGGTCTCATGAAGAAGCCGGCAGCAAATGTTGCATAGGTTGCCATTTTTGATAAGAAAGCGTCTTCCGCAGGGAAATAAAGGCGGCTAATAATTTCTATGAAATGAACGTATAATGCAAAATCATACCATTCTAAAGCGTTACCAATAATACCCGCTGTTACCACTTTTCTCATGTGACACCCTATCTTAAAATTTTAGCCCTGAAAATAAGACTGTATATTTAATAAAAAAAGTATTTTATAACTTTAGTCAAGGTTATTTTTAAACTATGAATTGAAAATTTTAAAAACAAAAAAGCGCAAAAGTGAATTTTGCGCTTTTTTCAGGGTTTTAAGTGCCAGCTTATTCAGGTAATAATACCACTATTTCAGCACCGCTTGGAACTTTTTCAGCCCAAATTTTACCATCATGAGCTTCTATAATTTCCTTAGTCACAGCAAGTCCTAATCCTTTGCCACCAGCTTTAGATTTAGTGCGGCTTGACTGATAAAACGGTGTAAACACATTTTCAATTTCATTAACAGGTATGCCAATACCAGTATCTTTGAAACTAATTTTTACATATTTTGTCATACCATTTCCAAAGTCCATTTGAACCTTATCGATAGTAATTTCAATATTATTATCAATACCACCAAATTTTATTGAATTATCAATAATATTACTAAATGCCTTTGAAATAAGAGTTTTATCTAAGCTTAACATAGCATCATTTTTGCCATCAACAAAAATACTATAATTAAGTTTCTCGGCAATGTTTTCAAATTTACTTACAACGTCATTAAGTAATTTCGATACATATACTTCTTTTTGATTAGCAATCTTCTTGCCTGTTATAAAGCCTGAAATATCAAAAATATCTTCAACAAATTCATAAAGTCTATCTGATGCATTGCTAAGTTTTGTTACTATTTCTTTTTTAGCTGCATCATCCATACCATCCCAGTTTTCACGCAGCACTTCAGAGAATGAAGACACACCATGCACAGGAGTTCTGATTTCGTGACTTAAGTTATTTAAAAACTCATGTTTAGCACTAAGTGCAGACTGTAAACTTTGTGTTCTTTCTTCAATTTTTTCTTCTAGAACACTAATAAACTGCTGCTGACTATATTCTTTTTTACGAGAAAATAACGCACCAATTAATATTGAGAAGAGTGTAATATATACGGTAATAAAGTATGTATCCGCAGTAAAATGAAGGCTTCTCGCTACATCATGCGATATTACAAATAACTGATAACCAAGGAAGCTTCCTGTTACGAAAAGAATACAAAAACTGATCCAGTCAACAAGCACTGAAAGCAGGAACAAGCTAAGCGCAAGGTTTACAAGCCAGATAGTTGAAGCATTGTTTTCTAAGAACATATAGGTTGTGTATAAAGGCAAACAGAACATAAGTGTAAAGTGCCAGTAAACAGGCAAATACTTACGAACTTTTTCACTTAAATAGTCTTTCATCATTAAAACCACACAAAGTGTTCCAGAAATAACCCTTAATGTAAGCTCAACACCAAGGTTTTCCATCTCATGCGGAGGCGTCCACATAAAATAAGGAAGTAAATAGTTTAGCACTGCAAATGCTGCAAAAGTTATATACTGCGCACCATAATATTTTACCCTTGACGATGAAAATTCTAATGCCATTTTAGGTAAGTTTGCTATTTTAAAAACCCTCAGCATTTTTAAAAATCTGCTTGGTTTATGAACAACTTCAGCAGGTAATATTTCGGGTTTATTTTCCGCGCGTTTTTCTTTATAGTAAAGTGTTAAATATACAGTAATATTCATTAAACATGATGGTACTAATGTTTCAATCGGAACGTACTGTTCCCAGTTACAAATAAGTAATACTAAGAATGTACCAAAACCTGCAGCACCAGAAATTAAGAAGGTTTTTTGACTTGCTCTCATACCTGAAACACCAAACATTAATGGGAATGTTACAACAGGACCCCAAAAGTTAATGAAGCTAAATATAAGGTCGATTAAGCTCTTGCTGCTTGTTGCTACAATAATCGCCGCAACACCAAATATTAAAGTTGTAAGCTTAGCTAAAATCAGCTCTGTTTTTGCCTTTAGTTCACGCCCTAAAAGCGGCTTTAAAACGTCATGTACAACACTGATACTTGCAGTATTAAGCTGTGAATCAGCTGTAGACATTATAACCGCCACAAGACCTGCAAGTACAAGACCTTTAACGCCATCTGGCATAAGTTCAGTTACAACATATGGAAATGCATTACTTGGTTTAATTTCAGGGTTAAGAGCAAATGCTACTAATCCTACAGTACCAACTACAGCATAGAAAGGGAATAACATAAAGCCCGAATATCTGAACGATCTTACGCAAGACTCAGCATCACGTGCCATTAAAATTCTTTGAATTAATTGGGGTCTGATAAATGGAACACAGAATAATACCATATAATAAATCACTTTCCAGTCAGGCATAGCGCCGCCAGGGAAGAATGAAATATGACCCTTTGGTAAACGCTCAATAAGACCTGTATATCCCCCTAATTTACTTAAACCAATGTTACAAACTATAGGAATAGATACCACTAGAAACGCAAGTTGTACTACGTCAGTATAAGTAACGGCTCTAATACCTCCAAACGAAGTATAAAGCACAACTATACCACAACCAAGTACCGCGCCATGGAATGGGTCCATGCCCAGGAAAGTATTGAATATATAACCCATACCTGCAATCTGTACGCCAATTACACCAGCAGCATTAATTGACCCTGCAATACCTGTGATAATTCTTGCTTTTTTACCAAACATCTCGCCCATTAATTCACCTGCTGAAATCAGCCCTTTAAACTTATGAATCTTTCTGGCAAAAAACTCAGACAGAACAAACATCGAAACACCTTCACAAAAGAAAATAAAGATGTAACAAATACCGAATTTAAAGACTTTCTCAGTCATGCTAAGTGTTGAACCACCACCAATCCATGTTGCAGCAATGGTTGCAAACAAGACAGGAGTTATAAACTTTCCATCACCTACTGCATAATCCTTAATTGTCTTTACATTTCTGCCCGCAATCATACCCCATGCAAGTGTTGCTACTAAATAAAATAGCACCACCATCATATCAGCAAATGATATTTTAAATCCTAAATCAAACATACCTTCTCCAGTTGTTAATAAATCTCGAAATTAAAAACATACTATTTACCTATTGTCAACCATAGATTAATTAAGCGCTTCTTAACGCTCAACCGACATCTTAATTCTTAATTAATATATCTTACACATTTATCTGATACTATAGTTTTGTAGTTGCTTTTATAAGTTTAGTTGCTAATCTAATGAATACTTAAATATTGGAATGTTAAAACTATGAAATCACTTATTTTATTATCTGTTCTTTTTACTAGTCACACTGCATATTCAGCTAATGTTGTGGCACGCGTTGATGAAAAAGTTATTACCGAAAATGATGTGTTAAAACGCACTCATATGCTAAATGTTATAAATCCCGAATTTCAGCGAATTCCTAAACCTCAGGCTCTTTCAATAGCTCTTGAGCAAATTATTAATGAATATGCTTATAAAAAAGAAGGAAAACGCCTTAAAATCGAGCTTGATAATGACGAAAAAACTAAGTCAATTGCGTTTGTAGAAGAAGAAAATAAATTACCAAAAGGTGGTTTTAATAATTTTATCAAATCCCAAGGGCTTGATCCTGCACACGTTAGAGACCACCTGGAAACTCAAATGTTATGGCAAAAAATCATATATCAGCACATAAAGCCTCAAGTTAAAATAACAGATAACGAAATTAAAAGCCTTGTAACCAATCCTAACTCGTACAAGTTTAATACTATCACTATTGTTGCGAATAATACCGCCGATAATCAGTCTAAACTTTCTGAAATTAGCCACAGTAAAAAAACATGCTCTACTTTATCTGGGTTAAAAGATAAAAACCTGCAGATTATTAAACAGAACTTAAATCTAACAGAATTTAGACCTGAGTATGGCCTTGCGCTTACAACACAAAAAGTTGGCACAATTTCAAATATTATAAATATTGATGATAAAATCTCATTAATAGCTGTTTGCGATAAAACTGTAGCTGTTAGCAAACAGGAAATGCAAGAAATTCGCAATCATATTGGTGGCGATAAAATGATGGCTCTTGCAAATTTACATTTAAATAAAGCTAAAAGAAAATTATTAATTGAGAAATATTAATCATTTTTCAAGAAATTTTATATATATCAATCACTTATTTTTAGTAGTGCATTTTATATGAAATGTACAACACAGCCGTATTTGCTTTCATATCCTGTCAACGCTTTTTTATATAAATCAATAGCTTGTCAAAATATGGTAATAAGTTCCTAAAAAACAATGATTTTCCAAGGCTTAAGCCTTTTTTAAATCAATATATTGTGGTCAAGATAAAAATTTGCAACAATATATACTTTTTTATATAGACTTGCGCGAAAAAGATTTTATCATATGAACATGGGTATGAATCAAATCAAACTAAGAGGGAAATTTATGGCAGGGGTTAGTGTTCAGGTCGACAATACAAAAGATGCAATGCTTACAGATTTTGGTAAAGCGGTTTTAGCTGATCGTTATTTGTTAGAAGGTGAAAACTTTCAGGAGCTGTTTGCAAGAGTAGCATCTTACTATGCTGATGATCAGGAACACGCTCAAAGACTTTATGACTACATGAGCAGCATGTGGTTTATGCCAGCAACCCCTATTTTAAGTAACGGTGGCACAAACAGAGGTCTTCCTATTTCTTGCTTTTTAAATGAAGCAGAAGACAGTTTAGAAGGCATTGTAAACTTATGGAACGAAAACGTATGGCTTGCGGCTCGTGGTGGCGGAATCGGTAGTTACTGGGGTAACTTACGTTCTATTGGCGAAAAAGTACGTGGCAATGGTGAAACATCGGGCATTATTCCTTTCATTAAAGTACAAGACACCCTCACCCTTGCAATTTCTCAAGGCAGCTTAAGAAGAGGAAGCTCTGCTGTATACTTACCAGTGTGGCATCCTGAAATCGAAGAGTTTATTGATCTTCGCAGACCAACAGGTGGCGATCCAAACCGTAAAGCACTTAATATTCATCATGGTGTACTTATTCCTGATGATTTTATGAGAGCTGTAGAAAATGATGAAAACTGGGAACTTAAAAGCCCTAAAACAAACAAAGTTATGCATGTTGTTAAGGCACGTGACTTGTGGGCAAAAATCCTTACAACACGTATTGAGACAGGTGAGCCATATATCGTTTATATTGATACGGTAAACAAGCATATTCCAGAACATCATAAAAAACTTGGTCTTTCAGTGAAAATGTCAAATCTTTGCAGTGAGATTACATTACCAACAGGTATTGATCACCTAGGAAATAACCGTACTGCTGTTTGCTGTTTATCATCAGTAAATCTAGAGTATTTCGATGAATGGAAAGAAAATGCACAGTTTATTCCAGATATCATGCGCTTTCTTGATAATGTTCTCGAAGATTTTATTGCAAAAGCACCAGATTCAATGAAAAATGCAGCATACTCTGCAATGCGTGAGCGTTCTGTTGGACTTGGTGTGATGGGCTTCCATTCTTACTTACAATCTAAAATGATTCCAATGGAGTCTGCAATGGCTAAAGTTTGGAATAAAAAAATGTTCCAACACCTTAAAGCTCAGGTTGATCAGGCATCTCATGATTTAGCCGTAGAAAGAGGCGCATGCCCAGATGCTGAAGAGTGTGGCATTAAAGAGAGATTCAGTAACAAAATGGCTATTGCTCCAACTGCTTCTATATCTATTATTGCTGGTGGATCTTCACCGTGTATTGAACCAATTGCTGCTAACGTATTTAACCAGAAAACACTTTCAGGTTCATTCCCGGTGAAAAACAAGTATTTAGCAAAATTACTTGAAACTAAAGGTCAAAACAGTGATAGCGTATGGTCATCAATTGCTACAAACGAAGGTTCGGTTCAACACTTAGAATTCCTAAGCATGGATGAAAAAGATGTATTTAAAACCGCTCAGGAAATCGACCAAAGATGGGTAGTTGACTTAGCAGCCGACCGCACACAATATATATGCCAGGCACAATCTCTGAACGTTTTCTTACCTGCGAACGTTCATAAAAGAGACTTACATCAAATTCACTATCAAGCATGGAAGAAAGGCGTTAAAGCAATGTATTACTTGCGTTCAGTTTCTATGCAGCGTGCTGATAAGGTATCTCATAAAGTTACAACAGCATATATTATGGATGATAAAAATAAAGATGGCGCAACACCGCCAGCAAGTTCCGGTTCAACAAATTATGACGAATGCTTAGCTTGTCAATAAAGTTAGGAAATAGAGGAGTTTAAATTATGTCATTATTAGATGCAAAACCAATTTACAAACCTTTCCAATATCCTTGGGCATATGATTCTTGGCTTATGCAACAAAAGATTCACTGGCTTCCGGAAGAAGTACCACTTGCTGACGATGTTAAAGATTGGAAATATAACCTTACAGCAAGCGAAAAACACTTGCTTACACAAATTTTCAGATTCTTCACACAAGCTGATATTGAAGTAAATAACTGTTATATGAAACATTATTCGCAAGTATTTAAGCCTACAGAAGTGCAAATGATGTTAGCTGCATTCTCTAATATGGAAACAGTTCATATTGCTGCCTACTCACACTTACTTGATACAGTAGGAATGCCAGAAATTGAATATCAGGCTTTCATGAAATATAAGGAAATGAAAGATAAATATGATTACATGCAAAAGTTTGGCGTAGAAACCAAAAAAGATATTGCTACAACACTTGCTGTGTTTGGTGCATTTACAGAAGGTCTGCAGCTTTTTGCTTCATTTGCAATTTTACTTAATTTCCAAAGATTTAATAAAATGAAGGGTATGGGTCAGATTGTAACGTGGTCAGTTAGAGATGAAACCTTACATACAAACTCAATTATTAAACTCTTTAAAACCTTCGTGCGTGAAAACCCTGAAGTTTGGACAGAGGAACTAAGAGGCAATCTTTACGAAGCATGTGCAACAATTGTACATTTTGAAGATGCATTCATTGACCTTGCTTTTGAAGTTGGATCAATTGACGGGCTTACCCCACGAGAAGTTAAGCAATATATTAGATATATCGCTGACAGAAGGCTTATGCAGCTTGGTCTTAAAGAAATATATATGGTAGATCATAACCCTCTTCCGTGGCTTGATGAGATTTTAAATGGCGTTGAGCATGCTAACTTCTTTGAAGCAAGGGTTACAGAGTATACCAAAGCCGCAACAACAGGAACTTGGGAAGAGGCTTTTGCTTCAGATTCCAAGCTTATGAACAGCTAAAACAGGTATTAAATGTATAATAAATCAGGTAAAACTTTGAAAAATATTAATAAAATGCAAAGTTTATCCGGTTTATTTTTAAAAAAACTGTGCATTACAAATAAAATTCGAAATAACAAAAATTTAGCCTACATTTTAGTTAATTTTTTAACTGGTATGAAACTTGTATATATAAAAAATAACTTACAATGTAGGTTGAATAACCTGAAACCAAATTATATTAGGAGGTAAATCATTAATTATTCGGCATTTTTCAGTTAAGTTACAAAATTATCACATTTAGCTTGGAAAATTTACAATTTTAGTGTATTATCAGAACCAATAAAATTTTAACCTCGGAGGCAATAAATGTCTAAAGTTCAGTTCAAAGTCAATGATATGGTTATCTACCCAGCTCATGGTGTAGGGCAAATCCTGGCAGTTGAAGCCCAAAAAATTGGGGGATTTGATATTGAAGTATATGCAGTATCTTTCTTAAAAGAAAAAATGACTCTCCGTGTTCCTGTATCACGCGCAGTTGCATCAGGTCTTAGAGCTTTATCAAGCAAGACAGAATTAGACAGCATTATTGAAATAATGCAAGGTAAACCTAAAAATACAAAAGGTATGTGGAGCCGCAGAGCAAAAGAATACGATACAAAAATCAATTCCGGTATTTTATCTGAAATTGCAGAAGTAATTCGTGATTTACATAGAAACGTAGAAGATAACCCAGACTGCTCATATAGTGAGCGCATGGTGTATGAATCAGCTTTATCAAGGTTTGTTGCAGAATTTGCTGCCATTAACAATATGTCAATGGAACAGGCTCATGATGAAGTGATTGCAATACTAAGAAGTAGAATAGCTGCATAATTTTGGGATTAAATGGATCCATTCAATAAGCCAAAGATATTAATTATTGATGACGAATCTATTTGTATAGATAGCGTATCCATTATGTTATTAGGTACAGAATACAACCTACTTACAGCATCTTCGGGAAGTCAGGGCGTTAAAGTTGCGGAAAGCACCCCTGACCTCTCCCTAATCTTACTCGATATTATGATGGATGACTTAAATGGTATCGAAGTTCTTAAAATACTCAAAAACAATGATAATTTAAAAAATATTCCGGTAGTGTTACAAACTGGCAGCTATGGCAATACACTTGTAAATGAAGCCTTAGCTTTAGGTGCAAAATCCTGCCTTTACAAACCATTTAAAAAGGATAGCCTCCTTGAAACTATCCATAAATATAAATTATAAGTCACTATATTTTACTTTGACCTTGAAAGGCTATCTGCCTCATTTATTAGTGCTCTAAAACTACCTTTTAATTTTAGACCTAATTTTTCGGTAATTATTTCACCAATTTCGTTTGGTAAAGACTCTATCCCGTTTTTAAATGCCTCATTTTTATACATTTTTTCAAGCACATGAGCATAACCCAAAATATTTCTAAGGTCATTAAGAGTTGGGGAGTCGTTTTGAGAGCAAAGAATTTGTATTGTATGCTTGTGCTGTAACATTTGTTTTTTTGTGTCTTGGCATACTTCTAAAAAGTTTTGTAATCTTATACTAAAGTTGTGATCACATAATTTCTCAAATAATAAAGAGCAGTCATATCCTATTTCTTTTGCTATCTCATCATAAATATTTAGCATAGATAGCACGTGAGTAGCTTTATCAACCCCACTAAAACACTGCATCATTTTTGATATATTACATTTAAACTCAGGGATTGATTTTAAGAAAATTATGATACCAATAGAATTGTTAAAAGCCATTTCTCCGTAATAATTATCGTCAAAATTTACAAATAGTTTATATATTTTTCCATTTAAAGCTTTAAAATTTTGGTAAAGAAACTTTGCTTTCTCATAATGATTTTCCTGACAGGCTTTGTAAAAAGCGCGGCTAAAAAAATTATTAGCAAAATTTACATTGTTATATAAATTTTCATTAGTGTTTAAAGTATGAATGGTTTTTAATGTTTCTAAGCTATCAAATTTGACAACTATTACGATATCAATCGATTCTAACATTTTTGTTATATTCATATTTAAGGACTTACACTTGTTATATAGCCATTCAATATGTGCAGAAGATGAATACTGATATGCACTAATATATTGTTTAAATGTATCTCCTAATGCCTTAATATTTGAGTTAGCATTGATTTTGTTATCACAAATATTCCAAAGTAAATCTAAAAACCGTATATCCTTTTGGTACTTGCATATATCCAGAAACTCATCAATTTTAATACCATTTTGGTATATTGTATCAAAATCTATATTTAAAACCTCTCTGTTGTTATAAATATACGCGGTTATTTCATAAGAATGCCCTCTAAGAGTAAGGTTTCTCCATATATCTTTCCAATCTGATTGATGAAGATTATTCAATGGTAAGTTTATGTTTTTAGAATTATTTAATAGCCATATACCCATATCAGAGTATGCAGCATTGGTTAAAGTAAATTTAATAATTTCTTTCCAGTCGTATCCAACTGCCGCAATTTCAATACCGAAATTTTGTGCATCTTGCACAATCATATTTGCCAATGCTACATTATTACATTCACAGGCAATTTTTAATAAAATATTTCCTGAAGTTTTAATTAAGGTTTTCTGAAGTTCCTGATTAAGCATAATGTATAAATCACAAAGCTCCAATAGACTTTCTTTAGCATTTTTAGATTTTTCAAGATAATTAGAGTTTAGTCCTCTTTCTCCTCCTGTAGTATATGAATCATCAACTCTTTCAATAAGAATATATATTTTCTTCAACATTTTAAAACCCCAATATTTAATTTTTTGTTAATTAATTATTAATTTAATATTAATAGCCGTATACTACTTAACATAGTTTAAGATATCAAACTATAATTGCAACACATTATTTTCATGTTTGCTGTATATATTCTGGAAATCACTGTAGGTTAAAATGGATGTATTTGATGGTGATAATATAGCTTTAATCTCCCTGTAATATTTTTTAATTAAATTTTTAAAATTCTCTAAATTCTTGAGTGAGCTATCCTGATCAAAAAACCCCTGGGCAATTAAGTTGGTATCAAATCCAAGTTTTGTGTTTAAAGAATTTACGTTTGATGCCCAAACATACATATTCATTCCAATTGATCCATGGACTTTAAAAATAGCATCAACATTTGGAAAATTAGGAAACATTTTTAAATCCAGAATAACTTCTGTAATAGCAACATTTCTGGAATGAATAGCTGAATTTAAAAGAATAAGAATATCAGAGTGCTTAATAAAGCAGTGATTTTTATATACGTAATTTCCGAATACATCCATTAAATTAAGAGCACTATATTTACATATAAATTTAGCTAAAATAATATCATTTTTATTTAAAGCTTCATAAAACTTAGGAATAATAATGGATTCTAATATTGTTTTTTGAGATAAATCAGAAGATTTAATATAAGATAATGCAAACTCCATAAACCTAACATTTGCATCCTGAAACTTTAAAATAACATCATATACAAATTGTTTTGAGTTTAAGCCGGCTTTACTTACTTGATTCACATACCAGTTTGCTGAATCAAAATCCCCATTTTGAGAGCAATATATAAATAAAGGCATTTTCATATATACTATATCTCTAAGACTATACCGCTCCGACAATACATTTATAAGCCATTCAGCTGATTTATATAACCTTAGGCTTAGCAGTGCATCTAATATATTTAAATGTTCTTGATTTAGCTTATAATTTAGGTATGAGTCTAATAAATATGAATCTGATGTAATTAATTTCAAAAGCTCTTGCTTTTGCTCAATTAGTGCAAATGTTAGAACATCTATACTATTTTCCTGATAACTAAATCTTAATTCCAGAATATTATATTGTTTTTGCGCAGCATCATGAAACATAAAACTCACAATATTTAATTTTTCCTGGCTACATGCTGCAGTAAATAATAAAAACCAGTTATCTTTATTATTAATGTTAAAGTTCGGTGAAATATTTTGCGATATGCCAAATAAAATACTAAGTAACTCGGCATCATCTTTTTCAATAGCTATTTCATATAAGTTTTCCCAATTTTGTTCTATTTGGGAATAATCATCTAAAAATAGTATCAAATCAAGTGCAAAATCTCTTAATAATTGATAATCCTGATTTTGGCAGCACATTAATAATAGTTTATATGGTATCTTACTTACAATTATCTGTGCCCAATGAGGGTCAGTTTTGTACATTTCTCTAATAATTTTATAACTATCATCTACTTTACTTAATCTTATAATTACGATTGTAGACCAAGCAGGTTTCATTGTTTTTAGAGCTTCTGGTATCAGATAAAAATACTTTTTATATTTTTCAAGGGGAAGATTTAGAGTAATTACATCCCTCATCATCTTGACCGCAAATTCATGATCTAAATGTATGGCATAAACTATTAACTTTTCACCGAACTCATTGTAAATACGAATTTTAGTTTGCTTTATATTTCGAGAACGCGCAAAAAGTTCCTTAACTAAATTTAAGGTTTTTTGCGCTTGTTTATTTAGCTCAGGGCTTAAATATAAGGCTTTTTCAATCATAATTGCTACTGACGTAATATAAATTTACTGTAGATCAGTAGCAATTATTTAACTTTTTGTCAATAAAATTGAAATATTAACTTAAAGCTTACTTATCATAAGCTCATCACTTCTGTTTAGTGCAGTATCTCTAAACTCTGCTTTACAATCTTCCATCTCAATACTAGCTTTTACAGATTCAGGTAAAGATAAATCGTGATTGCAGCAAAGATTTTTCAAATAACTTTCAAGATTAGTATTTTTTAATGCATGCGCTGCTTTAAGCCTTTCGTAGTCACCAGCCTTTAAATAATCAACAACTGACAAGTTATAGCTTTCTAAAGCGCTAATAATCCATGCAGTAGCATTAACCAGATTATCTCCTTTTTCTTCAGATAACCTGTAGAAATCAGGAGTATATTTTAAATAATATTCAAAACTATCTTTAATTTCCTCATTAGAAAAGCCAGCTAAAGAAAGTAATAGCTCGGTATTTAAATAGTTACCCTTGTAATTTAAAGGTCCAAACGCTTCATATAAACTAATAGATTGCTTGATTTCTGCATTTTCAATTCCAAGCTCTTTCATTTTATTTAAAACATATAACGCTGTTTCATAAGAAGCATTGCGACAAATTTCTGTAAAAAATGCAAAATTATCAGCCGTAAAAAAGCTTTTTGCGGGTCTTGTCAGGTCAAAATGACATAATTTATCTGCGAAATCATGATATCCATTTAAGCACGCCCATTCAAATGCAGTAATGTAGTCGTCATCGTCCATGTGAGGTCCGTATGATACCCAAAATTCTGTTTCTCTCGGATCAAGATCAGAGATATTTTGCATTTCTTTAAGTAGATATATTGCTACGTCGAATTTTTGTTCATAAGCTGCAGTTTTAAATGCCCCGCTTAAAACATATGATTTTTCGATTTCAAGATAGCTTGCGCTTTCTAAAACATGCTTGCACATATTTATGCTTCCAGATTTAGCAGCTTCTTTTAATGCCTTATTTAAATCATCTGCAATATTTCTACGGATAATAATATAAAGCTCCGTACCTCGTGCTGTACTTAGCATATTTTCATATATATGCGGAATCATAGTCATAGAATATGACTGAGCATCTATAACAGCCTGAGAATATAAAAACAAACCTTCTTGTTTTACGGTCTCTATTTTATCATCTGTGCTGAGTACAAAAAAAGAATCTAAATTAGATGCTAAGAGTGTAGCATTTTGATACACTTGATTAAAAGGAAGAATTGATTTTGACATTGACATAACTATCACTCACTTAAAGTTTAAATGCTAAAATACTTATCGTACTTTTAATGTCAACAGGTTAATTCCTTTAAGGTAAATTCATTCTTATCTTCCGAAGCCCTGTAGTTTCCTCTAGTCTTTGCATTATCTTTTGTAGCTTTAAACCTACAATATTCTGACATTAGGTTTTCAACAAACTCAATCAAAGCAGGATTATTACTATGCTTTGCAAGCTCATATCTTAAATCACCATGAGCGGACAAATATGTTCTTACAAACTCAATATAATCAATAGAATGCTCATTTTCTACTGTCTTTAAAAACCATTCTAAAGCTTCTAAATTACCTGAAAAAAATATTTCTGCATCATGTACGTCATCTAAATATGAGCTTAGAGCCTCCGATACATTAAGTTTACATTTTTTAGCAAGTGCAATAAGCCAATCGGCTTTTTCATAATTACCAGATTCATAAGCATGGTAAAAACTTTGAAAATTTGATGAAACAAGAATTTCACGTGTTGAATAACCTTCACTTTCAAGATATTTTAGCAAAGCTTTTGCCATATCAATTTTGCCTTCATTACATAGTTTGGTAAAATACTGATAATTATTTTCCAAAAACTTGAAAAAATTAAATCCTAAAAGATTATGATATGGCAATAATTTTATAAATAGTTTGGTATTAGATTTATAATTAGCAAAAGCAATAGCATTAATCTTAAATACTTCCTGGGTTTCTGGATGAGTTAACTTAATAAGTGACTTAGTATTAAATTTCTCAATACCCAAATCTAATGTTCTTTCACAAATACAACCCGCTGTTTCTACATTACCATTTTCACACGCCAGTCTAAAACCTTTGTTTATTACTTTTTCAAGGTCATTTAAAAATAATTTATTATCAAGCAATATTAGTCTTGCAATACCCACATAATTTGATGCGCAGGCATGATAAAAAGCAGCTTCAAAAAACTCCCTAATTTTCTGATCTTCTTCTGATTCAATAAATAACCTGTTTCCGCTAAAATGTCTTATACGCTCCTCAAAATATAGCCTAACAGGGGTTTTAGTAAAACGCTGCATATACATTCTATAATACTCATTAGCAAATAACGTGTCATTTGTATAACATGCAAATACTAATGGACTTAACTTTAATTTATCGACTATTTCACGCTTATCTTTTTCAGAAAACCCCAAAAAAGCTTCAAATAATGATTTATATTGATTGCTTAAAGCAGGTATTAGATTTACATCTAGAGAAGCACCAAAAGTTAGAATAAACTGATTTTTCATTATATCATCCATATAAGGGTTAATATTTTAAAGCTAGCAATCAATTAATTTTTGGTCAAATTTTAAATTATAATGGATAAGTATGAGTAATACTTTTGGTATAAATTTCAGAGTAACAACATGGGGTGAAAGTCACGGAGAAGCAATTGGTTTAGTAATTGACGGTATACCCAGTAATTTTGAAATAGATTTAGATAACATCAGGCACTATCTAAATCTTCGTCGCCCAGGATCATCTAATTTAGTTTCCACCAGAAACGAATCCGATGAGTTTGAAATATTATCTGGCATTTTTAATAACAAAACCACTGGCGCACCCATATCAATTATTATTAAAAACAAAGACGTCAAATCTCAGGACTACGATTACTTATATGACAAATTCAGACCAGGTCATGCCGATTATACTTACAGCGCAAAGTATGGTAACTATGACTATAAAGGCGGAGGAAGAGCAAGCGCAAGAGAAACTGTATGTAGGGTTATAGCAGGATCCATAGCAAGGCAGATCTTAAAAGAGCAATATAATATTGAAATATATGCAGAACTTGTATCTATAATGGGTATAAACTCAGATGGCTTCCAAAATACTAAGCGTGATAACAGGCTTTTTACAACTGATACATCTATCATTTCTATTTGGGATGACCTTATACAAAAAGTACGTAAAGATGGTGATTCGGCAGCTGGAAAAGTGAGAGTGATTGCCTATAACATGCCAGAAGGTATTGGAGAACCCTTAGCTAGCAAACTAGACGCACAAATAGCTGCCGGTATGATGAGTATCCCAGGAGTTAAATCAGTTACTATTGGCAATGAAAACGTCCTGTATATGAAGGGCAGCGAATATAATGACCAAATGACCTCGACAGGATATTTGTCTAATAATGCTGGTGGAACTTTAGGCGGTATTTCTAATGGAAATAATCTAGATATATCAGTTACTTTTAAACCAACCAGTACTATTATTAAACCACAGCAAACCATTGATATTAATAGAAATAATGTTACCATTCAAAACCGCGGTCGACATGATCCCTGTATTGCAATCAGAGGCGTGGTAATTGTAGAGTCGATTTTAGCCTTGATTATTATAGATTTATTAAATAAAGGTAAATAAAACTTTGATTATACTTATGTATTATATTAAAATAATATTAATATGTTAATTTCTACAACACAATGGTTAGGTATAATATGTTTGGTGCAAGTCAAAAAAATAAAATTCAAAAAGATCAGATAGGATTACACGTTAAACAAATGATCGAATTTGCTAATGCTGGCAATGATATAGGCGACATGCTTAACAGCCTTCTTGAAGACGTTGGTGAAAACTATAAAAATAAAAATATCACTAAAAAAGAAAGAGACTTGGAAGTCCGTAATATAGTTTACGCGCTTCGTATTGCATGTGTGACAGAAGACTTAAGTGCTAATATTAAGCCTGATTTTATAAGTCGTGCAAGTCTCGATAAGATTCAAGGGTTTTCTAAACAAGAGCGCCATGAAATTTTTGAAAAACTACAAAGAACACATCAACTATCCAATTTTGTACATGGCAGCGTTGATACAAATAAGGTTACAAGTCAAAACGTCAACAGAGTTATCAGACGTATGAATGATGTTTTAGGTGAAAAATTCTTTGATCAACTTAGCCAGGATGATGTTAAAGCATTATACAACGTTGAAGAAAAAGTTCAGAGCTTATTACCAGCTTCTAAAACCAGACATAAAATTGTTTCAAAAGTTACATGGTTAGCATTTATAGGCGTATCTATATTTAAATGGACCCCTATAATAACATTGGGACTTTCTTTATCTTTAACATTTATCTTCTCAGGTGCTTTAACAGTTCTGACTCTCAGTCCTATTGCTGCCGTAATTGGCGTTGCGGTTTCTGGTAGTATGTTATTCAATGCAATACCAAAATTACTGCTTTCAGCAGGTATACATATAGCTGAAAAGCAGTTTGTTATAGATAAAACAGGGCGTAATAAAATCGTTGAGCATTATGAGCATTTAGCTAAAGATGGTAGAAGTGGTAAAGAACTACCTGATGAGGTTAGACAAGAAATGGTTAGAGATCTCAAAAAAGCTTATACTGCCATTAGCAATAACATAGAAACAAACACAAGAGCATTACCTAATGCAGGTAATAATGATCAATTATTTGCAGGCGATAGAAACTCAAAAGGTATCCTTAAAGATAGGAAATTGGCTAAAGTTGAAAAAAATATTATGCCAATTTTAAAAGAAATTGATGCAATGAGCAAAAATCCATCTCCTACTTATTTAGATAAAGCTAAAATGGGAAGACTTGCTGAAAAAGCCAGAAAAATCTTAAAAGAAAATAAAGTGACAGGAAGTACATTTATTGATAAGGATCTTGGAAAACTTTTACTTCCAAAAGCTGCAATAAGTAAATAACACTACAAATATTATAGCTGAGTTACGTGAAGTTAAGTTTTGCACTAACTCAGCTATACGCTTTTATGTTCTTTTTTAATTTGTACTCTTGAAATAGCAAAATCCCTACCTATATTCATAATATAACCTAAAATTTTGGAGATATTATGGAAGCTGATGTTCAGAATAAATATACTTTTAATGCTGAAGTGGGCAAAGTCTTAAAACTTATGATCCACTCTTTATATACTAATAAAGACATTTTCTTACGTGAACTTATTTCAAACGCATCTGATGCTATAGATAAAATTCGTTATTTATCAGTAACTAATCCAGATTTATCTAAAGATGACCACGATTATAAAATTGTTATAAAATTTGATAGCGACAAAAAGATTATGGTAATTACCGATAACGGTATCGGTATGTCACGTGATGACCTGTTTAATAACCTTGGGACAATTGCGAAATCTGGCACTCAGGGTTTTTTAGAACAATTATCAGGTGATGCTAAAAAAGATACTAACCTGATTGGTCAGTTTGGCGTGGGTTTTTATTCTGCTTTCATGGTTGCACACAAAGTATCTGTAAAGTCTAGAAAGGCAGGAGAAAGTGAAGCTTGGCAGTGGGAATCTGATGGTGAAGGTGAGTTTTCTATAGAGCCATGTGAATATTCTAGCCGCGGTACTGAAATTACCTTGCATTTCCGCGATGAAGAAGCTGTTTACCTTGATAAACATAAAATATCTCATATTGTTAAAGCTTACTCCGATCATATTGCTTTCCCAATTGTACTGCATGATACAGAAGGTAAGCATGAAGTTTTAAATTCATCTTCAGCTCTATGGACACGTAATAAAAGCGACATAACTGAAGAGGATTATAAAAATTTCTATAAAACTGTTTCCCATTCGTTTGATAACCCGTGGATGACAATCCATAATCGTAATGAAGGTATGGTTTCTTACGTTAACTTATTATTTGTACCAGAAAATAAGCCTTTTGACCTTTTCCACCCTGATCGTATGGCGCGCGTTAAGCTTTACATTAAAAAGGTGTTTATTAGTGAATCAGTTGACCTTATTCCAAGCTGGTTAAGGTTCGTTCGTGGTGTTATTGACTCGGAAGATTTACCATTAAACATTAGCCGTGAAACACTTCAGCATAATGCAATACTTGATAAAATCAAAAAAGGTGTTGTAAAACGTGTTCTATCCGAGCTTAAAAAGAAGCTTGAAAGTGATAGAGAAGGATATTTAAAGTTCTGGGATAATTTTGGCGCTGTAGTCAAAGAAGGTCTTTGTGAAGGCGGTGAGTTCAGAGACGAAATTATGGACATTTGTCTGTTTAATACAACATATTCTGACGAACTTGTTACCTTTAAAGAATATATAAGCCGCATGAAAGAAGATCAGAAGACTATATATTACTTAACAGGTACTGATATTGAATCCACCAGAAAAAGCCCACAACTTGAAGGGTTTACATCAAAAGGTTATGAAGTTTTATTGTTCAGCGACCATGTTGATGAATTCTGGGTAAACGTTTTTCATGAATATCAGGAAAAAGAAATAAAGTCTATAACTCGTGCTGAAATTGACCTTGGCAAAGATGAAACTAATGAATCTAAAGAAGAAAACAAAATAGATGAAAATAAGTTAGAGGCTTTAAAAGGTAAAATTAAAGAAGTAATTGGTGATCGTATTAAAGAAGTTAAAGAGTCTAAAAAGCTTACTAATTCACCTGTATGTATTTCTGTTGCTGAAGGTGCAATGGATATCCGTATGGAAAGATTTTTAATCGAGCAAAAGCAGCTTAAGTTTGCATCACCAAAGATATTAGAGATTAATACAAATCATCCGCTTATATCATATTTAGCAAGCGTTGATGAGTTCTCAGATGCTGACAAAGCTTTAGTTAAAACACTTTATAATCAGGCTTGTATTGTTGAGGGTGAACCTGTTTTAGAGGTTAACGACTTTGCATCAACAATTGTAGAGTTGTTAAGTAAGGTTTATAAGTAGCTTTAAATTAATGCACGGGGGCATTAAAATCTCCCGTGCATCCTCCGTCGGAATCCATAAAAAAACATAATAAATTGCCACAAAGTGCTTTGCACTTTTATCAATGACATATGTCAAACTCCGTCATCGAAATACGCAAATAGTTTAAAATATTTTACATTTTTCTAGAATTTGTTTTGCTTTTCACTTCATTTGGCAAATTACCAGGAGCCTGAATACCATCAGCTTTTTTAACCTTACCCAAACCCTTTAATTTAGCAAAAAGCTTATTTAAACCTTTTGGCTTAGCTTTTTCTACTTCTTGTGGCTTACGCCCTAAGAATTGCTCAAGCCCTACAGATTTGTTCTTTTTAATTGTTTGAAGAGATTTTTCAACTATTTGATCAGCTTTTAAATTTATTAATTTATTCTCTTTACCTAGTTTACTAATATTTTTTACAAAGCTTTTAGTACTAACTTTATTTGCCTTAAGCAGGTCATTAAGCTTCGCGGTGTCTAAGCTTTGACCCTCAGTGGCAAAACTAGTGATCTTTTTACTCTTTTTATCAATACCTATAGTCAGTTTAGGTTTATTAGCTTCTTGCTCTACGGCTTTTTTAGATTGCTTTTGACTTGTTAATTTATTATCTGTTAAATTAGGGCTTCTTTTTAACATTGAGCCTATTTGAGCTTCAGGTATTTTGGTTGGTACTTTTATATTATTAAAATTATATCCCATACTATTAAGTTTAGTATCAACAGAGCTTCCTTTTTGTATTTCTTTATTATCATAAAGTTTTTGAATATAAGTAACTTCACTATAACTAAGAGGCAACTTGCTTTTTGACTTCAAATCCAACATTTCTGTTAGCGGATCTTTGTAAACGCTTCTTTCCACTATACCGTTTTTCACTTGTCTATCTATAACCTTATAGTCATTATCCCTTGCCCACTCTAAAGCATTTTTACCTTCTATTTCTATATTGTTATATGCAGCATATAATACAGGATCCTTAACAGGACTTGCATCCATCATCGCAATCCAATTTCCATTTTGAAATTCTGGGTTAGTATTACTAAATTTACCTATGACCTCAAGACCCTTTCCTATCTGTTTCATATTTTCGAGGTTTCTATTAAGCGTATTTTTATAATGATTACTCAGATCATCAAAACTATTTATATTATGAACTTGCCAAAATTGAGACTTACCACTAAAATTACTGCACATTTGTATTTCATTTGGATCAAAACCAGCGGTTTTTAGATCTGCAATCTTTTGATCAACAATTGTACTTATTTGATCTCGCGAAATACTTTGTGTCATCTGATTTAAAGAGTCAGAAAATTCTTTTGCACTAAACCTTAAATTTCCTTGTGAAATAGCTTTATTATATCCAAATAAATTGAAACTATGATTCATATTATTAATTAAAACACCAATATTAGATGAAAATTTCATACCTGATCTACCGTGATCAATTTTCATCACCTCATAAGTCGGCTTACCAGACGCATTCTTTCCAGACTGTACCATTAGATTTCCTGCATGATAATCGACCTCGCCTAATAATTGACATGAGGCTATTACCTTTTCAAAACCATTTAACTTAAGTAGATTTGAATTATTAATATTTAACAATGTATTTTGATCACTTCCGCTAAAATTATCTAAAGTAGTTGCATCAGAAAAGAATTTAGATCTAACATAAATACTTTGATCTTGGGTGTTTTTTTGTTTTTCAATTTCTTCTTTAGATGTATTTGATCGTTTAGAACGAGCATTGACATTTTTTATCACATTTACATCTGGTGTTACAAGCTGCTCTTTAGGTGACCTTGAAGGTATTGCTAAATTATATAAACCTCCAAAAATGAACTCGTTAACTCCATCCCTACGGTTTAAAATATCCTGCCTTGTATATTTTTTACTTGTAGACTTATAAAACTGTTTTAATATAAAAGTATTTCCACTATCTTTTTCTGACGCAATATAACCTGCTGAAACACCTGCAGATTTTTTATCTTTTGCCGCAAAACCAGTTTGAACAGCCATACCTTTATCACGATAAAGATCTCTAATATCCGACTGACTAGCCTTTGTAACATTGCCAGATTTTTTTAATTCTTCAAGTTCAGCTTTTATTTGTTGCTGTTGCTGTTGAGCTAGATGTTCTAGTAACTTGCATTCTTTTTGAAAAAGGTCTAAGGCATCCTTAATTTCAGGAACCGAAACTAAGTTACTTCCTATGATTTCAACTATTTTATCTGCATTATCCCTTACAGAAGGAAATTCATTAACCGCTAATATTAGAGCGTTTTTAAGATCTACAGGTTTATTCTCATATGCTAAATTTGCTACATTTTCAAGAGCAGCACTAAGCGGATAATCTTCTTTAGTTCTGGTTCTTGAAACTGCAAAAAGCTCTCTGTGCAATGAGCTTACTTCTGGCATAATTTTCCTCTTAATCTATATAAATTATTTATGTCTCGATGTTTTTTTACTTTGATCACTTGGCAAATTATCAGGAGCCTGAATACCATCAGCTTTTTTAACCTTGCCCAAACCCTTTAATTTAGCAAAAAGCTTCTTTATTCCTTTAGGTTTTTTAGCCTCAACTTGCTCAGGTTTACGACCTAGGTATTGTTCTAATCCTACAGCTTTGTTTTTTGTTGCAGCCTGAATTGTTTTCTCAACAATTTGATCAGGACTTAATTTGGTAAACTTATGCTTTTTACCTAAAGTGCCTAAATTTTTTACAAAGCTCTTAGG
Source organism: Alphaproteobacteria bacterium 33-17 (assembly GCA_001897445.1). NCBI lineage: Bacteria > Pseudomonadati > Pseudomonadota > Alphaproteobacteria > Alphaproteobacteria bacterium 33-17. The sequence continues at coordinate 243,674 of MKSX01000027.1, forward strand.
ATCAACTTTATTTTCATCAAGTAATGTATTTAGTGTATTCAATTTTTTTGTATCAAATGAAAGGCCGTTAATTGTAAAATTTGCTAGATTATTTCTCTTACCATCAATCTCTACTTTAATTTTAACACCCTTTTTATCTTCTTGTTTATACTCAAAATTCTCTTTAACTTCAGTTTTTGGCTTGTCTTTTAATGTTATAGGTTTAGCTGGTAGAAATGTTTTTGCAGGAGCATTAAATATAACTTTTTGTATTTTACTTTCAATAGCGCTTCCTTTAGCAACCTCACCTGATTTTATCATGTTATTTATAAATCTGCTTTCACTTATGCTAAGCGGTAATTTATGTTTTAATTTTACATCGAGCATTTCATTAACAGGATCAATATAATTTGTGCGCTCAATGCCAGTACTACCCACTACTCTATTTGCGACCTTATAATTATTGTCCCTTGCCCATTCTAGTGCATTTTTTCCTTCAATATCTATATTGTGATGCGCAGCATATAGTACTGGATCTTTAATCGGAGAAACCGCCATGTCTTTTACCCATTGTCCATTCATGAACTGTGGCGATGCATTACTATACTTTGCTACAACTCCAAGACCTTTGGCAACTTCTTTCATATTATCGAGATTTCTGTGTAGCACAGAATTAAAATGCCTTGATAAATCATCATAATTTTGTATTTCACTTTTTTGGAATGTCTTTTCATTATCCGAAAAATTATAATGCATTACAATGCCATAAGGATCAAAACCAGCTTTTTCCAGGTCTTTAACTTTTTGATCTATCGTTTTTTTAATCTCATCTTTTGAAACTTGAGTGAGCATTTGATTTAAAGACTTTGAAAACTCTCTAACATCAAATTTCATGCTACCTGAAGCTATAGCTTGCGTATAGTTACATTTATCAAATCTGTTATTCATATTTGATAATAAAGTCCCCATATTTGATGTAAAAATATTACCAGATTTAGTATAATCAGTCTTTATAACGTCATGTGAGGTACTGCCACTTTTATGTACCATTAAACTTCCAGCAGCATAGTTCATGTCACCAAATAAGTGGCTTGCAGCTATCACAGTTTCTAAGTTTTGTAGATTTGAACTTTTGTTGGTTAATTTACTATTTTGAGTTTTCTTAAAATGCGCAAGTGTTGTAGCTTTTTCAGGAAAATCAGTTCTTATAAATACATGAGAAGGGTTAACAGTTTTAACCGTCATAATTTGCGAGTTTGTTTTATTATGTGGCATTGCTTTACTGTATAATTCACCAAAAATTAGTGTATTTATACCGTCTAGTCTTTCAGCTGAATCTATATTATTGCCTTCAGATTTTTTAGGAAAATTCCTTATTGCCGCATCTTTACGTATATCTTTATCAACAGCAGCGCTTTGTACGGTTTGTTTTTTTACTGAAGCTACTTTATCTTTCGTAAATCGCTCAATATCCTGACTTGTTATCTTTTGCGTTCCTGTAAGGTTTGTAATTTTGTCCATACCTTCCTTTACGCTAGGAAACTCTATGGCTGCATTTAGCAAAGCCTCTCTTAATTCTGGTTGCTTATTGTCATATGCCAAATTCGCGATATTTTCCAACGCATTGCTTAAAGCAGGATCAACCTTAGTTCTGGTTCTAACAGCTGCAAAAAGCTCTCTGTGTAACCTGGTTGGCTCTTTCATTTCATACCTCGGATTGCAAATATATTAATATATTAATTATATTTGAATTTCAAAGGCACATCAAATGAAATAGATATAAAATTCAATATGCTATATTTATCAATAGCTTATTTATTAATTTTTAGGCATTAGGTTACTAGCTGTCAATCTTAACACCCTAACAAAGTTGCAATTACATTAAAATTAAAATACGCAAGTAAATCAATATTAAAATATATCTATTGACATCCAAATTTTGAAAATCCAGTATTATTTTACTGCTTGTAAAAATACGACAGTATTTAACTTTTCAAAATAATGGAGATTAAAATGAAAAGAACATTAGAAAAAATAGATTATGACTATGGCAAGGCTAAGGATGTAATTGAACAAGCTTATTTATCAAATGAAGCTGTAGTACAAAACGCCTTAAAGCAAGAAAGCGCAACAAGAACAAGAGAAGATCAAGAGTTACATGGATTATATGAAGACATTATTAAGTTTCAAGAAGAAATTGACTATGAGGTAATATTTACTGAAATTCAAAATCAAATCGACTTAGATTTTAAATTAACCGAAGCTCTTAACGAAGGTCTCAAAAATGCAAATGGTCATGATAAACCTGATTTTGTTCAAAACCAGGTTACATGGTCGCTAAAAACCAATAAATTCAAAGAAATGTTAGAAGGCGCAAAACAACTTTTAAATATGAAAAATTTATCCAATATCTTAGAGGATAGATTACCCGAAGATTACAGCATGAATATTAAAACAGCGCCTATTTGTGGTGAAAGTTCTAATACGGCTATTTATGGCAATTCAAAGGCTACTTATTTAAAAACTGCACTGTTTTACACTAAAAAGGTAGCCTCTGTTGTAACCAATAATACCGTAAAATTATGGGACGCTGTTGATCAATCTGCAATTATGCATTTATTACCACTTCCTACTAAGTATAAACCTGAAAATTTCAGTGAATGTACGTTCAGTTATAATCAACCATATAATGGAGACGCTTCAATCGAGGGCGTAGTCATACCACATAGCTCATATGCATTTGGCGGACAAAGAGGTGAATCACGTTATGGCGCTGCAGGCAAACAATTCGGAACGGAAGATTGCTCAAGCTGGATAGCTAAGTTATTTGGATGCGAAAACCAATTCTCTACAGTTCACCAGTTATATGCTCATAGAAAACAATCATCAAGCTTAGGCAATGTAGGTGAAGAAGGAGATTCTGTTGTTGATGAAATTAATAGCAGATTTAATTCTGTAAAAGTTTCAGATCCTCAAAAAGATATTAAAGCTGGTATGGTTTTAGTAAGAAGAAAGTTCGACATGGAAAAAGACCCTAAGCAAGAAGGAAACGGAATCGGCGGACACACCGCTTTAATTCTTGGAACTGCTGATAATGGACAAACCATTTACACCCTGGGATTCAACCGCAACATGCCTGTAAAAGAAGGTTTTGGTGTTGAGGAGTTTAAATATCAAGATGAAGGCATCAAGTCAATGATTATGAGATAAGATATTATCCTTAATATTTCAGCTACTTGCCATATATTTAAAATGCCAATATAACTGTGGCGTTTTGAATATATGGCAAGTTTAAAACACAAATAATTAAGACTTAACAAACAAGTAAGCTTTAATGTATGTGTAATGTAAAGGGGAAATTTAAATGAGTGGCTCCCCATAATGTACGAATTACGAACTAATAGGCTGGATAAGGTTATGGGTTTTATAATATTTGACTTCACTATAACCTAGTGTAATTTTAGCTAAACAGATTAAATATGGATATATTTACAAAAGATAAACATAGAAAAATAATGTCAGCATTAAAAGGAAAGAATACAAAACCTGAAATTATGTTACATAAATCACTGTTTAATAAGGGATTCAAATATACTATACATCCTAAAAATGTAGAGGGCAAACCTGATTTTTATATTAAAATATTTAATATAATATTGTAATTTTTTTCACGGTTGTATTTGGCATGGACATTTATGTAAGTTAGGAAAACTTCCTAAAACAAATAATGAATTTTGGAAAGATAGGTTTAATACCATTGAAAATTTGGTACCGTATTGGATAAAATCAGAAAATTTTTTTCATAAAATATCAATGATACCTTTAATAATTGAAATGTTGTCATTTTTTGTATATATAATAAATGATTATTTGAGGTTAACATTAAATGATAAGAAAATATAAGTTTATTGATTTATTTGCTGGCATAGGAGGATTTCATTATGCATTCCATGAGCTTGGAGCAGAATGTGTATTTGCGTCTGAAATTGATTACCATGCTAGAAAAACTTATGAGCACAATTTAAAGCATTTATCTCCTAATTTATTTGAAAATAACAAATTTAATGACGATATTTTAAAAATTTCTTATGATAGAATAAATCAAGAAATACCAGATTTTGATATCTTGTGTGCGGGTTTTCCTTGTCAACCATTTAGCCAAGCAGGTTTAAAATTTGGATTTAACGATCAAAAAGATTCTCGTGGAAATATGTTCTTTCAAATAAGAGATATAATAAAAGTTAAAAGACCTAAGGCTATTTTTCTCGAAAATGTTAGGCATCTTTTAAAGCATGACAATGGGCGCACATTTGGTATCATAAAGGATATTATAGAAAATGAATTACAATATGATTTCTATTACGAAGTAGTTAAGGCTTCTGATTTTGGACTTCCCCAACATAGACCAAGGTTATTTATGATAGGTTTTCGAAAAGAAGATCAATATAAAATTCCTTTCAAAAATCCTGAAAAAATACCTCTGAGGATGACTATGTCGGATATTTTTAGCGGAATATGCAACAAAGATATAGGATATACATTAAGAGTAGGAGGTAGAGGTTCTGGAATTAATGATAGAAGAAACTGGGATGCTTATTTAGTCAATAATCAGCATGTTAAAATATCCCCAAAAGAGGCTATTATGATGCAAGGTTTTCCAATTAACTTTACATTTCCAGTTACAGATTCTCAAGCTATGAAACAACTAGGAAATAGTGTTGCCGTTGATGCGATAAAGGCATATGGAAAAGCAATAATAAGCAGACTTGATAAGGTAGAATTAAATAGTAAAAAACTTTGTGTTCACTTAAATGAAAATTTGAACTTGTTAAATATTTATAGAGAATGTTATGAATAAGGGCGAGTGGAGTGAATTTTACACCTTTTTACGTTTACTTGGAGATGGAAAGCTATATGCAGCAGACGCTAATTTAAATAAAATCCCAGCCTTATATTATCCCTTAATCAAAATAATAAGACATAGCAAATGTTTTAAAGAACCATCATTTTATGAAATTGATAATGAAAATATTATTATTAATAATGAAAATTACAATAATTTAAAAAAGATACCTAATGATAAATTTAGTGTAAATGCTAATAAGCTTTTTAAAATAATTAAAGATGCCAGCTGCAGTTCTTTCGAAGCTCCTGAAATATATGATTTTATAACTGAAATTGGATCTCCCTTAATTAAAGAAAAATCATCTTCCAAAAGAGACATAACAGTAATTATTCATGATATAAACACAGGATATAAACCTGAAGTTGGTTTTAGCATTAAATCTAAATTAGGTGGAGATTCTACTCTTTTTAATGCAAATATTACAAACAATTTTAAATATAGAATTGAAGGTCTAGATAACTTGAATAGAGATCTCATTGACAGTATAAGATCACTTAAAGCAAAAGAACTGGTTAAGACATTAAACCTCCATAAATGTACATTAGTATTTGAATCAGTAATCGATAGTAATTTTGAATCAAATTTACACATGGTCGATTCAAATTTTCCAATTATATTAGCTGAAATGATTAGGTTATATTATTCAGGATATTCTAAATATATAAAAGATTTAATATGTAAGGTTGCTGAAACTAACCCATGTGGGTTTAAGAACAATGAAATATTCCCATTTTATTTATATAAGGTAAAAGGATTCCTTACAGCTTGTGCATTAGGCATGACTTCCAAGAAACCTTGGAACGGCAATTTCGATGTATTAGGCGGATATATAGTAGTTAAAGAGAATGGCGATCTCCTTTGCTATCACATTTATAACTGGAATGACTTTCAAGAATATCTTGTTAATAATACATATATCGATACACCAAGTACTACCAGACACAAATTCGGTTATATTGAAGGCAATAAACTAAACTTAAATTTTCAAATAAGATTTACTTAGACTATAAAATTAAAAACGTAATGAAGCATAACCAACCAGTCTATTTCTCGGACTATTTTAATTTTGCTGAACCGCTTTTACTGAAAGAAAGCTCAAGTCCAATTATTAAAGCATCCTATAAAAATTACACAAGATTATTTGCTGATTTACTTCTATTGCTACAAACATCAAGAACACCATAGTTAATGCTTTTCAATTAGCCAATAAAGCAAGTGAACTATTTGAAAGTTCGAAAACCAGTGAAAAACGGGAACTTATCGGATTTGTATTTTTGAATCTTAAGTTAAGAGGCGGGAAGATAGAACTTTCCTTGCGAAAGCCGTTTGATTTAATTGTGAATTTAGGGAAGTATCAAGAGTGGCTCCCCGGGCCGGATTCGAACCAGCGACCAAACGGTTAACAGCCGTTTGCTCTACCACTGAGCTACCGAGGAACATGTGTATTTATATAGCAAACAAACTAAGGGTTTGGCAAGTACTTTTTTTGCATTTTCAAATTTTTTTTCAAAATAACTTTAAACCCATCATTTGATAAATATAAAAAACTTAAAAATGTAATCTTTGCGCTGAAGGATTAGATTGTAAAATTGCCAAAAAACTGCTAATTAGCAGATATAAACCCCAAAATATATTATTAATAATAGGCAAACTCATGAATACATTAGTTATCAAGTACTTACCTTCTGGAGAGAAATCTAATACAAAACGCTTACTTGACAGATTTTTAGCGGGAAGTAAGGGTAATATAGAGGTTGTTGATCTATTGCATGCTAAAATCCCTGTACTTGATGAAGCGTCATTAAATGTATATATGAAAAAGGCTTACTGGGACGAGCCAATCACAGAACAGGAAGCAGAGCTGTTAAAGCCCTTTCAGGTTTATGTAGAGCAAATTAAGAAAGCCGATGTTATTGTGGTTGCCTGCCCTATGTATAATTTTTCGGTTCCAGGGATTGTAAAATGCTATTTTGACGCAGTAGTACTTAAAGATGAGACTTTTAGCGAAACCCCCGTAGGTGACAATGCCAGAGAATACAAGGGTTTACTTAACAATCCTAAAGCTTTAGTTTTATTTACTGCTGGGGGGAATCTGACCCCTGACCACCCTGCATACAGGTTTAACCAACTCGATGAAGTTATGCGAATTAACTTTAATTTTATGGGTGCAAGTGAGGTTGAAATCGTTACAGCAGGAACCAGTAACCCAAAAACTATTGAGCAGAACTTTGCCCGCGCTTTTGAGAAGCTGGATAACCTTGCCAGTAAGTGGTATTAGTTTTTAGCGCAGTTAGCTCTGGTAGTTAGTTTTGCTTTTTCAAAGTTACATCTAGCAGAACGAATTTCAGATTGCTCTGCGATTTTTGCATCTACAAAAGCTCTGAACTTATCAAATGACAAAGCGTCTTTCAAATCTTTGTAGATAAAATCTCTATTCTCAATGCCAGCAAATTTTTCGTAATGGCTTCTTGCAAACTCATCTAGCATTAACTTATTGTGACTAAAATAATTTGTAGTATATTCAAGCGACCAACCTGCCCTTGCCGCCATTGTTACATAACCCGCAAATACCTCTGCAATTTCAGCGCACTCTTCATGCAGGTAATTATGATATATATATTAGCATAAAATTGCGCCCATGGTTGAGTTATAGGCAAATAACAATCCATAATAAGCTTAAAAAACGCCAAACGATGATACATTGGATTCTGTAATAAGGCATTTAAAATATCCAAATGATAATTTTTACATATCTTTTCCTTTTCATTATCATTTAAACTCGCAAGTGCGCGAATTTGAATATCTAAATCACTGCTATGCCACATTCCCCAGAACACCCTACAATTACCGCCTTTGTTTAAATATTCCTTGAGGAAATTTGTATTTTCATTAAATAAAATCAGCATTTTATGATCATTTGATAAAATTTTCCAGATTTTCGATATAATTGCAGGATTATTGTTTTCATTATAAAACACATCACGGAATAGGTTTTGATCATGATCTGTAAATGTATCTAAATACCAGAGAGCATATCCTGGTTGATTTTCATCGCTAAGGATTGATAGAACTTCATGCAAGGATTCAGCATTTGTAAAGATCTCATTTCTTTGAATATTTGTCAGATATGACCATAAAGTATCTAAGTATTCCAGATCATCTTCAAACCATGATGTAAAATCGACAAATGCTTTAGGGCTGATTTGCAGAATGTTTTCCTTTTGAGAAGCTGTAGAATTATCAAGCAAAAATCTATAGAAGTCAGCAAAATTTTCAGACCAGTTTAATGAATTATCATTAAATCCCATAGGCATATTTAAAATTGATTCCTTTTGCTTGAAGTTTAGCAAGTTCCAGAATTGAGTACAAACACCACATTCTGCAGTTTCGGCTAAAATTTTGATCATTTCAATATAGTTATCATCGATAAATTTTCTTTTAGCACTACCAATATGAGCTATTGTTAGCAATTCTACTAAATCATGAGCAAAACTATTGAAATCAAATTCAAATATACTTTTACCACTGAATATTTCAATAACAGCCAAATCTGCAGATTTTCTTCTTTGAAATTTTAGATTGCCGAGGGTTTTTAAAATATTCAAGTTCTCTTGAATAATATTAAACTGCTGTTCTGAGGTTAAACTTAAATACTCATTAACTTTATACAAACCATTAGACACAAAATACCTTTTGTTAATTTTTATACATTTATTAATATAAAATTAACTTTTTGTCAACAGTATCAACGAGCTTGGTTTTTACAAACAAAGTTAATTTAAACATAAATATTTGAAATATATGTTTTTTTTAATCTTTTTTGCTTGACGTTTATTAACAAATAATATTGTATATATTTACTCATGACAATTTTGGTAATCAATATATGAAAAATGTTTATTTTTTAATTATCAGTTTAATCTTAGTTTCTTTAATTAATGCTCCTTCAAGTGCTGAAAGGTTAGTTGAAAATTCAGGCTTTTTTAAAGATGTTAAGAAATTAGTTGAACATAAAGAACTAAACAAAAAGGAAATTGAAAAAAAGATTATTGATAATAAAACTATAGGCAAAACTTTAAACGTTACCAAAGAGTTTGGTCGCAGCTTGAAAGGTATTGATTTATCTAGAATATATGCGAAAGAAGTTGCTTTTGTAGATGCAGACATGAGAAAAGCAATACTTGATCTTGGTAATTTTGAAAAGTCATATTTTGTAGCTTGTAACCTTTCAAATGTAAGTATGAATGCATCAGATTTTAGTTATGCGGTAATATTAGATAGCAACCTAAGCAATGCAAAAATCAAAATCGCGACCCTAGACTATGCAACATTAGTTGGTAGCGATCTGAGCGGTGCAGTTATTGAAGGTACAAACTTATCATACTCTAACTTGAGCAATGTTAATTTAAAAGGTGCTACATTAATTAACGTAGATCTAGCAGGAGCTAACTTACAAGGCGCTAACCTTGATGGTGCTAAACTTAAAAATGTTAACCTACAAAGTGCAAACTTATTAGGTGCTAACCTAAATTCTACTATTATTGTAAATTCAAACATGCAAAACGCCAACCTCGTTAATAGCTCATTAAAAGAAACAACTTTTGAGTATGTAGATTTAAGAAAAGCAGACCTAAGATGGACACGCCTATCAAAAGCAAATTTAGTTAATACAGATATCTCAAGAGCTAAAACACACCCACTTCTTTATGAATCAGATGACTTTCAAATTAGCATCGATGCAATGAGTTCTAAGTAAAAAAAATACACTTTTTCGTAAAAAAACAGCATATTACATTTAGTTATTAGTTGACAATTTTAGTAGAAAAAACTATTAATAAAGCCAGATTTAACTATAGTAAGTGCATATGTTTTCTCCAAATAAAATTAAGCCAGTTATAATTTCTGGTAAAGAAGTTCTCCCAATTATCGAAGGTGGTAAAGGTGTTGCCGTAAGTAACGGCCTTACATCTGGCGCTTTTGCTGCTGCTGGAGCTGTTGGTACATTTTCAGGCGTTAACGCTGACAGATACGATGCTGACGGTAATATTTTGCCTGTTGTTTATAAAGGTAAAACCAGAAAAGAACGTCACGAAGAATTAGTACAAATGGGCATTGAAGGCGGCGTTACGCAAGCTCAAATCGCTTACGACACTGCTGGTGGTAACGGTCGTATCCACATGAACGTTTTATGGGAAATGGGCGGCGCCGAAAGAATATTACAAGGCGTTTTAGACAGAACTAAAGGCTTAATAAACGGAATAACATGTGGCGCAGGCATGCCTTACAGAGTTGCTGAGATCGCTGAAAAATATAATGTATACTATTACCCAATAGTATCTTCAATGCGTGCTTTCAGGGCTTTATGGAAAAGATCATATCATAAATTACCAAACTTACTTGGTGGCGTTGTATACGAAGATCCATGGCTTGCAGGTGGTCATAACGGTCTTTCCAATTCCGAAGACCCTAAATCCCCAGAAGATCCATTCCCAAGAGTTGCTGAGCTTCGTAAATTTATGAACGAAGTTGGCTTAAATAATGTTCCAGTTATTATGGCTGGTGGCGTATGGCGTATAAGCGAATGGGATAAATGGCTTGATAACCCTGAGATTGGTCCCGTTGCCTTCCAATTTGGTACTCGCCCTCTTCTTACTCAAGAAAGCCCTATTTCCGAATCATGGAAAAAAAGACTTCTCACATTAAAACCTGGCGATGTTTTCTTAAACAAATTTAGCCCAACAGGTTTTTATTCATCTGCTGTACGCAATAGCTTTATCGAAGAGTTAGATGCAAGAAGCAAAAGACAAGCTGAATTCAGATCAGAAGCAGAGCCAGGTTTTGAATATGAACTTCCATTTGGCACAAGAGGACGCTCTATTTATATTGAAGCCGAAGATTATCCTAAAGTTAAAGAATGGATGGATGCTGGCTTTACTGAAATGATGAAAACTCCAGATGAAACAGTAATATTCCTTGAACCATCTAAAGCACAAGAAATTCATAAAGATCAGGTAGACTGTATGGGCTGCCTAAGTTTCTGTAGATTCAGTAACTGGAAAGACCATGACGACTTTACAACAGGCAAAAAAGCTGACCCAAGAAGCTTCTGTATTCAAAAGACTCTTCAGGAAGCTGTAAGAAGCGCTGATATTGATCACCAGCTTATGTTCTCTGGGCATAATGCTTATAGATTTGGTACCGATCCGTTTTATAACAATGGCTTTATACCTTCAGTTAAGCAGCTTGTTGAAAGAATAATGCAAGGCGAGTAAAAATACTTAGCGCTATAATCATCCTAAAAGAAATGTAATACCTCGTAGTAATCTTTGAAACTTTATTATTATTTATAGATTACTACGAGGCAACCATCTCACAATGACAGTACATACTCTATTGTCAACCCTTTACCGTCACCGAAACTTTGAACTTCTACAGCAGTAACATTCAGCAAATTCCGCCATGAAAACTATAGTGAATTAAGTTGAGTTTTGCACAGAAATAACGAGTGATATGTAGAAAAATCTACATAAGCGAGGAAATGGCGCATGCACATCTCAACTTAAAAACTATACAAATTCCAAAAGGTGCGAAGTGACTTAAACCATTAGCATTGATTTGAGTTTATACAGTTCATCAAGTGCATCTCTTGGTGACATATTATCTATATCTAAGTTCATAAGATACTTATCAACTAAATGATTTGCATGGTTTTCATGATTTACCACATGAATATGACCATTATCTTTCTCAAGCTGCGCAAGATATGCCTTTGATTTTTCAATAATTTCACTTGGAATTCCTGCAATTTTTGCCACATAAATACCATATGATTTATCAGCGCTTCCCAATATTATTTTATGTAAAAACTCAATTTGTGAATTTGATTCTTCAATAAGTACGGTTAAATTAAACAGACCATTTAAGCTTTCCTCAAGTTTTGCAAGCTCATGATAATGTGTAGCAAACAGGCATTTAGCACCAATTTTATTATGAATATATTCCAATGTAGCTGTTGCTATTGCCATGCCGTCAAATGTAGCGGTTCCTCTTCCCAGTTCATCAATAATTACCAGTGACTTGTGGGTTGCCTCATGAAGAATCTTGGCTGTTTCAGACATTTCCACCATAAAAGTAGACTGCCCTTTTAATATATCATCACCTGCCCCAATCCTTGAAAAAATTGCATCAAATACACATAAATCAGCATTTTGCGCTGGTACAAATGACCCCACCTGATTAAGTAGCGCAATAATGGCATTTTGCTTAAGATACGTACTTTTACCAGCCATATTTGGCCCTGTAATTAGCCCTATTCTTTTCTCATTATTTAAACTTGTGTCATTATCCTGAAATATCTCATTTCCCTTAAGGCTTGCGCTGATTACGGGGTGAACTGCACCTATAAGCTCAAATTTCGCCTCATTGTTAAGTTTAGCTCTGGTATATTTATACTTACTAGCTATATGCCCAAGGTTTGAATATACATCAAGTACTGCAACAAAATTAGATATCTGATATATTGAATTTGACTGCTCAGTAATCTCAGCGCATAAGCTCGCAAATATCTCGCATTCTTTGGCAATCAGGCGCTCTTTAGATTGCAAAATATCTTTCTCTAGTACCTCAAGCTCATCGGTTATAAAACGTGAGCAGCTTACCAGGGTTTGTTTTCTACGGAACCCTTCAGTAGAATCTACCTTAGTCGCGGCTTGAGGGCTTGCTTCAACATAGTATCCTACATTTTCATTATATCCGATTTTGAGATTTGGTACTTTGGTAAGGTCTTTATACTTTGCCAGCATATTTGCTAAAATTTCTTCAGCATTATTCATAAGATCCAAATACTTGTCGCAAATGGGATCAAAGCCATACGCAATAAACCCGCCTTCTTTTATAACTATTGGGCTATCTTCTTTAATTGCCTTTACAATATTACCAGCAAGACCAAATGCCGAGGTTCCAATAGATTGTAGCTGCGTTTTCAGGTCTTTTGGTAAGTTTATTTTGTCAAGCCCCGCGTGAATGTTCATAAAATTGAGCATACCACTTGCAAAACTTCTAAGTTCGTGAGGGTTAGTTTTAGAGGTTGTAACGCGCGCTAAGATTCTTTCAAAATCAGGTAGCCCTTTTATATTATCTATGATTTTAGCTGTCAGATCCTGATTATTATAGAAAAACTCAGTTATATCGTGACGCCTACTAATTTGTTCTATATCAATTAGAGGTCTGATAAACATCGATTTTAAAAGCCTTGAACCTACCGCTGTTACAGTATTATCAAAAAAGTCAAATACACTGTTTTTCTTAGCTTTATTTGCAGGCATTATCTCTAAGCTTTCCAAAGTAGCACTGCTAATTTTCATATATAAGTCTAAGCGCAGCTTTTTTGGGAAGTTCAAACTCGGGACTTTTGCTTTCTGGGTATTATATACATATTCAAGTAAACTACCCGCACTACTAATATCTGACCTTGAAAAATTATCCAGCGCTTTTTTATCGTCATAAAGGTTATAATGCAGCTTTAGGCGATTGAAAGTTTTAAGAAAATCAAACAGAGAATCAGCCAAAACACTGACGCTTGACTTAAACACCTGAAGTAATGGTTTAACATATTCCTGCGCTGACAACTTATTAGAAATCAGCACTTCTTTAATATCTAGCTTTAGCATTGTGTCTAGAATGTTAGCCTGACTAGTATTCATAATGTTAAATTCACCAGTCGAAATATCTGCGTAAGCTATTGATATTTCATCATTAATTGCAGACAAGCTAGCTATATAATTTGATGCCTTAGATTCAATAAGGTTATTCTCAAGTAATGTGCCTGGGGTAATAATTCTTACAACATCACGCCTTACTACAGCTTTATGACCGCCTCTTTTTTTAGCCTCTTCTGGCGTTTCCAGCTGCTCGCATATTGCCACCTTAAAACCAGCTTCCAAAAGCCTTTGAATATACTGCATAGATGAATGATGTGGTATACCGCACATAGGGATTTCGGATTCGTCATTCCCCCTGCGAGTAAGTATGATATTTAGGACTGGAGCAGCTGTTTTAGCATCATCATAGAAAAGCTCATAAAAATCCCCCATACGGTATAATAGCAAATATTCCCTGTAAATTTCTTTAATATCAAGGTATTGCTGCATCATAGGGGTGATTTTCTTCATAATGTCGCCTCAAATTCTGTAAAATGGCTTGGTATTGGTGCTTCTATAATTAACGGGTCTTTGTTTTTATATAGTTTAAAAGCCATTTTTTGGCAATGTAACATCAAGTAACTACCTGATTTTCCATAAATTTTATCGCCAATAATAGAGTGTCCAATGTGCTGCATATGTATTCTTAGCTGATGCGTTCTGCCTGTATGAGGCTTAAGCCTTACAAATGTATGATTTTCAAAGCGTTTTATAACTTCTACGTCTGTAATAGCCTCTTTACCAGTTTCCTCGCATATTTTAACCCACCAGCGTGATTTGTGATTTGAAAGTGGGGCAATTTTAGCAATTATCCTAAAATTATCCTGATCCACCCTACCTTCAACGATCGCAATATATTCTTTTTGAACCTGATTATTTTCAAATAAATTCCCCATATCACGAAGCCCACGTTTATTCCGCCCAAGTATAAGGCATCCGCTTGTATCTTTATCAAGCCTATGAGCGAGTTTTGGGGTGTCTGGAAGACCAAACTGTATAGAATCAAAGTATGTTTCAAGGGGTGTAATAGGTCCACTGCCCTTATGGACGGGGATTCCGGCAGGCTTATTAAGCGCCAGAATCAATCCATCTCGGTATATCAGCATATCTTCTATATTCAAAGTCATGTTTTATCTCTGGTTTAAAACATATCTTTTCGCACGGAAGACGCTAAAAATCAACCAAAACATTCTTACTTCTTAGCTGCTTTGCCAGGTCTTTTATCTATAAGATCATCTTCAGCCTTGCGCTTTGTACCTTGCATCTCATTACGCTGAGCTTCGATCATTGATCTCTGATTAGCTACTATGTTACTCCCCGTATATTGTGGTGCATTATATTTCACCCCTAAAGATGCACGTGAAGTTAGCGCTATTGCCTCAAAGTCTTTATAAGTGAGAACTTTAGGGTTTTCTTTATAAGCCTTTAAAACTGCATCTGAGTATATTCTTAAAGCGTTTTGAATATCCTCCTGTACATAAATATAATTTTTATGCACAAAAACTGATCTAACATCAGATATCAGCCTTCTATCGACTTCATTGCCTTCCCCTAATAGAATTACCGACATAAGTCTAAATTGTAAGTACAAGTTTACACCGTCATTAGACGAAACTATATTTAAGATTTTGTCATAGTTTTCTGCAAAAACAGTTACAATGGCATCTCTTTCTAATTTACTACCTACTAAACTAACTATTGCTATTAGATGTTTTCTTTTTTCAACAAATTGACTTTCATAATGATTAAATCTGGAATTACTTAGTGAGTTAACAATTATGCTTTTTAAAAGAGTTTTAGCAATTAAGCTTTCTTCTTCTTTACCATATAATTCAAATAATTGTTTTACAAGATTCGCTGAATGATAAGTATATTTAAATAATACACTTAAAAACTCCTTTTCTTGAATTAAGTCTTTCACCTTATTTTTATCGGCGTACTTTATGATAATTGAACAAAATTCATAATCAATTGAGCGGCAGTTGTTACTACCATATAAAATTTTATTAGTTATTAGATTTTGTCCATTAAAGTCTTTATACAAACTTACCAAACACTCGATTGTTTCAAAACTTAATGGAAAATTATTTAATTTTTCAAATTTGAGCAATTTCTTTTCTATGACAGCCCACATTTTCCTTTTTTGCGATGTGCTTGCAACGGAGCTAATGACAGTCTCAATAAACTTGGGATCATATTTGTAAATAATCTTGAGTAATACTTCATATTTATTATCACTCAAGGCATATGCAAACGCTTCTGAATCCATTTCTATTAGGTTTTCAATCATTTCATGCTCGATTAAAACATTTGAATGATTATTAATATTAGACAATATATATACAATTTTATCATTTGAGCTAATATTGGGACAATTAACTACTCTACGCCTGATATTTATAACAGCATTTCGTTGGGTTTGAATATCAAGAGCTTTATTATAATTCGATAATTTGTAATCAGTTTTAGAAAAAGGATCATTAATTGTCAATTCATTACCTGGAACAGTCAAGGTAACTGTTTTGATGTAATCATTAAATATGATCGCGAAGATTTGATCGTTTTTAGCAAATATTTCTAATAAAAAGTTGAATATAGCAACATTCTGTTTTTGCAAGCATGTTTCCAACATTTTCATATGAATATTGTTATGAAATAAGTACTCTTTATTCTTAGTTTCCATTTGATTCCATAAGAAAACCAATATGTCTAGTGAATTACAAGAGTTTTTGACTTTGGCGATCATAACCATCTTTATAAACAGTTCAGGCAATGTCTTTTCAGAAGCTTTTAAATCGGATTCTATGAGCCTCCACATAATCTCGAAATAATTCTTTTTACCTTGTATACAAGCATTATTAAAAATTATATTTTGGTTTGCCAAAAGTTTTTGCTTTATAAATACCTGAACCTCTGGAGACACCATATACGACTGCAGTAGTTCTGGATACTCTTCATCACAGGTTAAAATATAATTAAGCATATTTTCCTGATCAGATTTTGAAAATTCAACTAGTTCATTTGAATGAAAATAAATCATCTTTAAAAATTCTAAACCCTTTTCTTGCAAAGCAACTTTTCTTAAAAAATAATAATTTTCTTTAATAAGTATATCTTTCAAATGATTATACTCATCAGCATCTAATAAATTCAAAAAGGATCTATAACTTCCTCTACTTGCCACTAAATAGGCTGCATTTGTTAAAATTTTACTTAAATTAGTACTAGTACTCTTTATGAAATTTGTTTCTATCTCACTAACAGATCTATCATTACTTTTACATATTATTTCATCATTTGGATTAACAGTTAAAAGTTTACAAAAAGTCTTTGCAAGATTAACATGATCTGAAGCGCTAAGTTTAAATAGCAGAGTTTCATAATCATTATCATAAAAATCTTTGCAAAAATCACGAATACGATCTTGATAAGCTTGATAATTCAATGCTTGTTCCTCAGGTGTAAGTTCTAAATATTCTTGTAAAGTTCTTTTTAAATTTTCGTACATAAGACACAATCCTATATTTTATTAATAATATACCGAGTTAAATTAATTATTTTTTAATTATTGTCAAATTATTTAAAAAAACCCTACAAGCATATGCTAATAGGGTTTAATTTTATAATGTTTATTAAAGTCAAAGATTTACTGATGCCTACTTTTTTTCGTCTTTTTATCACTCCCTTCATCAGAGTTTTCTAAAACTTCAGCCTTGCGTTTTGTGCCTTGCGCAGGAGGATTTTCTTTCTCAATCGCTGCTCTATAGCTTATTACTTTAGCTTTTGCCCTTTCTTTTAGTGCTAGCATGTCATCATAGTTAACACCTAGATACTCGGTAATTTTACCTCTAATATCCTTTGGTATACTCTCCCAATTAGATGTAAGTACTGCTGACTGCCTGGTTGCAAGAGCGAGAGTTAGATCATTAATTTTACTTACAAGTGCAGGCAGATTATTATGTAGCAAGCACTCATAATTATCATACAAAATCTGTAAAGATTTAGGGAACTGCGATGCAAACTTAATAATATCTTCCTTAACATATAATCCGTTTACGTTAATATATTTGTTAACCGCTAAACTCGCTATACCTTCAATATCAAAACTAAAGGATTTTTCATATAAAAATACTTTGGATAGCATTAATCTCATATCATGATTTATACCTGAATAAATCAGTTCAGCTTTAGATAAAACTTTTGAACCCGCAATAATTGATAAAACCTTATCAATCTTTGTAGTCTCATAATGCCCTGTTGTTTGTAGTTTAAGTATTTCATCTTTTATTATTGTTATTATGTAGTAACCGAACCCAAATTTTTGTAAGTAATCAACAAAACTTTGCAGCCTATATATACCTTCACTTGCGTTATTAATTAATGGTTTTTCTGTATAGAGATCTAATATAAAATCTTTATCCTGTATCTGAGTAATAATTATTGAGAAGCAGTCGATACCACCTGAAGTTGGAAAATATAACATAATTGATTTAAGCAAAACCTTAAGAGCCTGTTGTTTATCTTCTCCATCAAGGCGACTCAACAAACAGCTATAAAAATCTCTATATTCCAAGTTATGTTTAATAAATATTGTTGTAAAAAATTGAGTACATTGATTATTATAAACTATTTCTCTAATTTTATAATCTGCTAAATGTTTAAAGATGAAAACAATCTGCTGTTTTGTAAGTAAATTTAAATCATCAAAGGAAACACTATCATTTACTATACTTTTAATATCTAAATCAGGCGCCAAACTATCCAGATAATCAAAAATCTGACGATTTTCTAAAACTGAAATCTTTAAATTATGTATAAATCCTACTTTGTATATTGATTGAAATTTACTCTCTATTATAGCGCAGAACTTTTTCAAAAATGTAATTTTTTGATCAGTATCAAATAAACTTATCACATATTTCAAAACATTTAGATCTTTTAGCAAAATAATCGATATATCTAAATCATTTTGAAGACTACACTCATGCATAAACTGCTTACTATTACTTCTTATAAAATCTTTGACTTGAGAGGGGTTTAAAAAATTTGATGGCGCAACATTTTTTAAAAAGAATTCAAGATGAGCATTACGACGATAATTAGAAACTCTCCAAGTATATGGATTTCTAAAATAAACCTTATCAATTATATTATCAAAAGCAATTTTATTACGTAAGTTTAAATCTTCATTTATAAAATTTCTAAAACTTAAACGTGGCGCACAATTATTATATTCACATTGCAAAATATCAAGTAAAGAATAATAAAATTTATGATGCTGATCGTTATCTAAATTATTCTTTGTTTCATAAAGATAAAGTAGGCGTTCAATCATAATCCAGTTTCCTAGCTCTATAAACTTTATAAAATTTTCTTTGAATTCAGCTTCATTGAAGTAATAAGATATTTCTTCTGAAAGGTTAGAATACAGTAAATCTAACATAGCAATGCTATTGAATTGAACATGAGGTGATGCATCATTGGCAATATGATTAAATGCAATAAAATTATACCAGAAACAGCGATTATCTGCTGATTCTTTTAAAATTTTATCAGCACCGTAAAAATCCGTTAGCATTTTAAGTAAATTAACTTCAGAATTAAGAATTACATTCTGTAGATTACGTCTCTTACCTCCCATAAAGTATTTATATATATCATCTTTATATCCATTTTCTAAATGCACTTTAGTAACGAATGTTTTCCACTCTTCCACTTTAGAATTAACATTAATAATCATATTATAGGAACGCATTACTTCCTTTTTGAGGTTTGCACATCCAGATTTTGTACTGTTTTTAACATACTGCGTATATTTCTCTTTAAATACTTCAAGAAACTCTGATAAAAATTCTGATGTAAAAGCTTGGGTGATTAAATTAAAGTTTTTAGTAAATGCTGCAACAGACTTCCTAAGGTTGACTGCATCAAAAAACTTTCTGAAACATTCTACATTGTTAAGAATTACAGTTTTCCTAAGGATTATTAACAAAATTTCAGTTTTTTGTGTTTTTATATTTTCTCCACTGTCAAATTCATTGGGCATTAATTCATTATATAATTCTTTAAAAATCTCAGAATCATGATCTCTCAAAA